>JAEEPD010000244.1 GCA_016284575.1 Bacillota bacterium
GGCACTTTTGGTCATGGCTATGGGGTCTCCGCTAAGGGGAGTGCCATCAGCCCCGCAGTATGTGAGCCTGGGGCCGCAGTCGGGACAGCAGGTGGGCTGAGCGTGATACCTGCGGTCCTCTATATCCGTATATTCCTTCTCGCAGGGACCGCACATGGGGAAATCCGCCATGGTGGTGTTCTTCCTGTCGTAGGGAATGTCTTTTATTATGGTGAAGCGCGGTCCGCAATTCGTGCAATTTATATAGGGAAAGCGGTAGCGCTTGTTTGACGGGTCGAAGAGCTCCCTCCTGCAGTCCTCGCAGATGCAGATGTCGGGAGAGACCAGAGCCACCCTTTCCGCTGCGCCGTCTGAAGCCAGTATGCGGAAATCCGTGAAGCCCTCCAGGGGCTCGTACTCCCGCACCTTCACGTCCTCTATCAGAGCCAGAGCCGGCTTTTTAGTCCAGAGTTCCTCGGCAAAGGCGTCCAGAGCTTCCCTTTCGCCCTCGATCTTCAGTTCCGCTCCCAGGCTGGTATTGCGAACCCAGCCGTTGAGTCCGTGGCCAACTATCTGCTTATGGATAAAGGGCCTGAAGCCCACACCCTGTACTATTCCCCTGACCTCTATAACATAGCCTGCTTTAGCCATTTAGTCCTCGAAAGCAACGCAAAAATGCGGGTCCTTCAACCCAAGTTTATATAATTTTAAGGTATTATCAGTTATTTTGCAACCAATTGAGGCTAACAATTATTTAATGAATGTTATCCGCTAAATCGATAATAAATATATCATAACGTGAAAGATTGTTAATATATAAACAGACCCGGCCTTTACCGGACCGGGTCTGCATTCATCTGAATTTCTTTCTATTTTGCGTTGTTTTCCAGCCACCTGAAGGCCACATTGGCGTAGGCAGCAGCGCCCACGGGTATGCAGTCCTCCTCGAACACCACCTTGGGATTGTGGATGGCGACGGTATGGCCCTCGGCTATGGAGCCTGCGCCCAGCTTAAGCACCAGGCCGGGAACCCTGTCGGTTACCACCGCAAAGTCCTCTCCGCCGAAGGATGTGGGATAGTCGCAGAGCAGGGTCCCGCCCTCGCCTGTCACCTCCTCCACCCAGGGGAAGATCTCCCTGCAGAGCGCAGGATCGTTGATGACGGGAAGGCCCGCCTTGGACAGGTTCACCTCCGCCTCGCAGCGCATGGCCTTGGCCACGTTGGTTGCGATATCCACGATGCGGCCTCTTATGAACTCGCCGACAGCCTTGTCATAGACTCTCAAGGTGCCCTTGAATTCCACGGTATCGGTGATCACATTGGGTGCGCTGCCGCCGCTTATCTGCCCGAAGGTAAGGGCGACCCTCGAGCCCTGGGCTATCTCCATGGAAAGTATGTGCTGCAGAGCAACGATGACCTCAGCTGCAGCGGTTATGGGATCCACAGCGGTGTGAGGCTGGGCGCCGTGGCCTCCCTTGCCCTTGATCTTGATGCTGATGCCTGTACCGGAGGAGAAGGCTGGACCCAGGCTGTAGTGGATTGTCCCTGTGGTGGAGATATCGGTGCCTGTGGCCACATGTATGGCCATGGCCTTGTCCACCTTGGGATTCTCCAGAAGCCCTGCGTCCACCATCTTCTGGCAGCCTCCGCCGCCCTCCTCAGCCGGCTGGAAGTCGAGGATGATGGTGCCCTTAAGCTGGTCCTCCACCTCCTTTAGCATCTGCGCAGCGCAGAGCAGCATGGAGCTGTGGATGTCGTGGCCGCAGGCATGGCAGGAATCCTTTGTGGAGGCAAAGGGAAGCCCGGACTGCTCCTTAAAGGGCAGCGCATCGTAATCAGCCCTCAGAAGGAATACGGGCTCGCCCTTTCCCACCCTGGCCTTGATGCCGCATTTGCAGATCTCCTCCCACTCAATACCCAGCTTGTCCAGCCTTGCGGTGATGTAATCTCTGGTCTCCTCAACATCGAACTGGGTGCCCGCAAACTGGTGTATGCAGCGCCTGTCGGCAACGGTCTGCTCGTTGAGTTCTCTGGCTCTTTTTACGAAATCAGGCATATTTACCTCCTTTGTGTCATTAAAACAGCCGGCTCCACGCAAAATGAAGCCGGCCTTGTCTTTAGCTATTTGCAGGCATCCTTCACATAAGGCTTGCCGTCGCGGATCTGTCCGCAGAGGTCTATGAACCATCTGAACAGCGGATCTGCCTCGGGAGCCTCAGCGGGGATCTTGTCGTCGCCCCTCATCCTTTCGGGATGGAACTGGAAGCCGAAGATGGGCAGAGATTTGTGCTCCACAGCCTCCACATTGCCCTGGGGAGACACAGCGGTGATCTCAAGATCGTCGCCCAGTCTGTCCACATAGTAATTGTGATAGCTGTTGATGTAGAAATCATCGCCCCAGATCTTTTCGATCAGGGAGCCCTTCTTGGTCTTTACGGTGTGGGCGGTGTTGAAGTGGCCTACGCCGCTGCTTTCCGCCAGGTCCAGAAGAATGCTTCCGTTGAGGCAGCAGTTCACCTTCTGGTGACCCTCGCAGATGCCCATGATGGGCTTGCCCTTAGCCTTGAAGGCGTCGAACAGAGCCTTCTGGAACTCGTCTCTTCTGGCGTGACCTTCGATGATCTTCTCCTGGGGGATGCCCGGGAGAGGCTTGAAGTTCATGGCGCCGGGGAAGATAAGACCGTCGCAGCGCTCTGCATAGTCCTCTATGCAGCTTCTGTCAAGAGGCATGAGAGGAATGCCGCCGTTGCCGGCAACAGCCCATTCATAGGCCTTGGTGAGCATCATGCCCTGGGCATAGAACTGAAGGTCCAGGCAGGGGCCCCAGGCGATAAGAATTACAGGTTTCTTGCTCATGACTTAGGCCTCCTTTCTGCAAAGGGCGATGAAGTAGTTGAACAGCGCATTGTCTGTGGGTCTTTCGACGTCCTTGTCGGTGGCGAAGCCGGTCATGGGGGACTTGGTCTTGAAGAACTCCATAAGTCTGGCGTTCAGCTCCATGTCGGGCTCGATGGGATCGATAAGGTCCTTGTTTTCGGCCCAGTCAGCATCGTCGGAGGTCTTGTAGGTCTCGGGATGCCACATCACGCCAAACACCGGAAGCTCCTTGTGCCATACGGCCTCGATGATTCCGTTCTCGGTGCAGGCTGCAGCCTCAAGTCCTTCGCCCAGCTCCTTTATGGCCTGGGTGTTGTAATTCTTTACAGTGATCTCGGGTCCGAGAAGCTCTGCCAGCTTGCTGCCTTCAGCGGTCTTCACCTTGTAGTCTGCGCCCTGGGGATGCTTTAGCTTCAGGTCTCCTTCAAGATCCTGATAAAGGCTTCCGCCAAGAGCCACATTCAGGACCTCCATGCCGCGGCCTATGCCGAAAATAGGCTTGTCCTTGGCGAGGAAGGCCTTGCAGAGGGTCAGGTCCAGAGAGTCCTTGGTGAAGGACAGAGCAGCCTGCGCGTCGAACACGGTCTTGCCCTCGGGGACCCTTACAGACTCGTTATAGCGGGCAGGGTTCACATTGTACATGCTTCCTGCCAGCAGCAGTCCGTCAGCCATTTCGGCATAGTCCTCGTAGAATCTGGCTTCAAGAGCAAGATAGGGAGAACCGCCTGCACCTGCCACAGCGGAGGCATAGCTCCGCTTGGTCAGGTAGAATGGCCTGTGGCTCATGGGATCGTTGAAATCATCAGGTGTGATTATGATAAGTGGTTTCATGCCATACTCCTTAAGCCGCTAAATTCCATTGACTTCTCTTACATGGTGGCATGCAACGAAGTGGTTGGGGAAGATCTCTTCCAGCTCGGGGAATTTCTGCAGGCATACCTCTGTCGCATAGGGGCATCTGGGAGCGAATCTGCAGCCCGGCTTGGGGTTGATGGGGGAGGAAAGCTCGCCCTTGAGCAGTATTCTTTCTCTCTTCTGACCTATTGCGGGAATAGGAATAGCGGAAAGCAGAGCCTGGGTATAAGGATGGAGGGTCCTGCTGAACAGTTCCTTTGCAGGAGACTTTTCCATCATTGTGCCCAGATACATAACCATGATGTCGTTGGCGATGTGCTTAACAACGGACAGGTTGTGGGTTACGAACATGTAGGCGATGCCTCTCTCCTGCTGCAGGTCCTGCATCAGGTTCAGGATCTGTGCCTGAATGGATACGTCCAGAGCGGATACAGGCTCGTCGCAGACGATGAACTTGGGGTTCAGGGCCAGGGCACGGGCTACACCGATTCTCTGGCGGCGGCCGCCGTCCAGCTCGTGGGGATAGGCATTGTAGAGTCTGGCAGCCAGACCTACGGTGTCCATCAGCTCGTCTACCTTCTTCTCCTGGTCAGCCTTGTTGCTGTAGATCTTGTAGATGTCCAGAGGCTCTGCGATCAGCTGGGAAACTGTCATACGGGGGTCCAGAGAGGAGAACGGATCCTGGAAAATGATCTGCATCTCCTTGCGGAGCTCCTTCTGTCTTGCCTTGCTGCAGCCTGTGATGAGCTCGCCCTCGAACCAGGTCTCACCGTCGGTGGTGGGATGGAGGTTCAGGATGGCGCGGCCCAGTGTGGACTTGCCGCAGCCGGACTCGCCTACTACACCAAGGGTCTCGCCGGCATTCAGTGTGAAGGTGATGTCGTCCACTGCGTGAAGCGGACCGGAGGGAGTATCAAAATATTTCTTTAAGTGTTTAACTTCGAGTAAAGGAGCACTCATTATTCTTCACTCTCCTTTCCTGCGGTGTTGATGGCTTGGTCATTGAAGAGCATGCAGCGTACAAAGTGTCCCGGAGAGATCTCGTTATAGGGAGGCTTTACGTCGCAGGCTTCTGTGTGCTGCGGGCAGCGGGGCCCGAAGGGGCAGCCTGCAGGCAGGTTGGTGGGATCCGGAGTCAGACCCTGGATAGGAGTAAGTCTGTCCACATCCAGGTCCAGTCTGGGCAGAGAGCCGAACAGACCCTTGGTATAGGGATGAGCGGTCTCGTTATAGATGTGCTCCAGTGTACCGTATTCCATGATCTCGCCGCCGTAGATAACTGCTACCTTGTCGCAGATCTCAGCCACAACGCCCAGATCGTGGGTGATCATCAGAAGTGAAGTTCCAAGTCTTTCTCTCAGGCCTCTTATCATGTCCAGAACCTGAGCCTGAATGGTTACGTCCAGAGCCGTGGTGGGCTCATCTGCGATGATCATCTCGGGGTTGCAGGCAAGGGCGATAGCGATGATTACACGCTGCTTCATGCCGCCGGAGAACTGGTGGGGATATTCGTTGGCACGGTCTGCGGGAATGCCTACCATCTCCAGCATCTGAAGGGCTCTTACCTGAGCATCAGCCTTGGAAATGCCCTCATTATGGAGCAGTACCATTTCCGCGATCTGGTCAACTACCTTGTGAACAGGGTTAAGAGCGGTCATAGGATCCTGGAATACCATGGAGATCTTGCCGCCTCTGATGGCTCTCATTTCCTTTTCGGGTGTCTTCAGCAGATCCTGTCCGTCGAACCAGATCTCGCCGCCCTTTACCTTTCCGGGGGGATTGGGTATAAGGCCCAGGATGCCAAGAGCCGTAGTGGTCTTGCCGGCACCGGTCTCGCCTACCAGACCCAGGGATTCGCCCTTTTCGAGCTGAAGGTCTATGCCGTTAACAGCTTTTACAACACCATCTTCTGTTTCGTAATAGATGGTTAGATTTTTGATATCAAGTAATGCCATGTCTAACCTCCTATTATCTCTTCATCTTCGGGTCGAGTGCATCGCGCAGACCGTCGCCGATAAGGTTCAGCGAGAAGATGGTCAGCATGATGAACAGGCCGGGGAAGAATACCAGATTCGGTCTGTTGAATATGAATGCTCTGGAACCGGACAGCAGAGCGCCCCACTCAGCCGCGGGGGGCTGGATGCCCAGTCCGATGAAGCTCATGGATGCTGCGGAAAGGATAGCGCCCGCAACGCCCATGGATACCTGTACGATTATAGGAGCAAGGCAGTTGGGAAGTATGTGTCTTAAAATGATACGTCCGTCGCTGGCTCCGTTGGCTCTTGCTGCTTCAACGAATTCCTGCGCCTTGGCGCTCATTACGGAAGCTCTTACCATTCTCGCGTAGCCGGGGCAGGATGCAATACCTACCGCAAGCATGGTGTTGAACAGACCCTGACCCAGGGCTGCGCAGATACACATAGCGAGTATCATGGTGGGAACGGCGTGGGTGACATCGAAGAACCTCATGATAAGGTTATCCACCTTGCCGCCGTAAAAGCCTGCAATGGCGCCCAATGTACCTCCGACTGTCAATGCTATTGAAACGGAAATTACACCTACGAAGAGGGATACGCGGGATCCGAGAACTATTCTGGAGAACAGGTCTCTTCCTACTACGTCTGTACCGAAGGGATGCTCAGCGCTCATGGGTGCAAGGGCATTGGCCAGGTCCTGCTCATCCTCGCCGTATTTGGCGATCATAGGAGCAAACAGAGCCATAAGCAGCAGGCATGCAAAAATCACAAGACCGACTACGGCCATCTTCCTTTGAGCAAATCTGTGAGCGACTTCTCTGAAGCGGCTCTTCTTTTTTACTTTCTGGTTAGTTTCCATTATGCTGCTGCACCTCCTTCCGCTTTAGCTTCCTTTGGTGCCTGGGCCTTCTTTTTCTTATTGCTCACATACTGAGCCTTAAGACGAGGATCGATATAGGCATAAAGGACGTCAACGATAAGGTTTACGATGGATGTAGCGAAGGCGATCCAAAGAACACCGCCCTGAACTACGGGGTGATTTCTCTGGTTAACAGCGTCTGTCATCATCTTGCCCAGGCCGGGGATAGCGAAGATCTGCTCGGTGATGATCATACCACCCATGTTTGTACCGAAGGCCATACCGATCTGAGTTACAACAGGAAGCAGTGCGTTCTGCAGAGCGTGTCCTGTAATGATCTTGAACTCAGTCTGACCCTTGGCTCTTGCTGTTCTGATGTAGTCGGAACGGATTACCTCAAGCATGGAGGATCTGGTCATTCTCATACGGGAAGCGATACCGGTCAGACCTACGGTAACAGCGGGAAGCACTGCATACTGAGGTCCGTACCAGCCTGAAGTGGGGAACCACTTCAGTTTTACGCCGAACAGCACTATCATCATAAGGCCCAGCCAGAAGGAAGGCATGGATACGAATATAAGACCGACAGTTGTTGCCAGATAGTCTACTGCGTGATTTTGTTTTATAGCCGAGATTATTCCCAGAGGAACACCTACCAGAGTACCGAAGATGGTTACCAGCAGGGCCATTACAAAGGTCGTGGGGAATCTTTCGGCTATTTCCTTGGCGACCGGCATTTTTGTAGTGTAGGAGGTACCCAGATCGCCGTGTAAAATGCCTACAAGATAACGGAAATAACGGGTCCAGAAGGGATCGTTAAGTCCGAGTTCTTCTCTGTACTGTTCTACTGCTTCATCCGATGCGTCGTTGCCCAGTATCATACGGGCGGGATCGCCGGGGGTGATGTACAGCATGGTGAAGATCAGCAGAGTTACGCATAAAAGTACAGGAATAAGATAAATAAGACGTTTAATTATGTATTTGTACATAACAAATCTCCTGTATATATGCAATATGTGGCTGCCCTTTGGAAGGGAGCCACATACCGCATCATTTGCTTAAGTCAGCTGTGACTTATGTTTGGTTTGAAAACTACCAGTGAAGCTTGGTGAGGTCGGGGGTATAACCGTGATCGGGGACGAAGCCCTTGAGGTCATCCTTTACACCATATACGCACTTAGGAGTGGATACGGGGATCAGACCGCAGTAATCGTTGAGAACCTTCTGCAGTTCGTGGAAGAGCTGCTCTCTCTTAGCCGGGTCGATCTCAGCCTTTTCTGCTGCCAGCAGTCTGTCGATCTCTTCTGCCTGGTATACAGCTACACCATTGGACTTGGAGGTGTAGTTGAATACGCCGTGATCCGGGTCACCGGAGTTAGCATTGGAGGTCAGGTAGTATACAGGAACACCCTTTTCGGAGGAGGTTACTGTGGAGTCGGAGGAAACAGTGATGTGGCACTTGATGCCGATCTGCTTCCAGTAATTTGCTACAGCTTCCATGAAGGTCTGGCCGGCGGAACCGGTGAACATTTCGATATCGGTATCCCAATTCCAGCCTGCTTCGTTCAGCAGTTCCTTAGCCTTTTCGGGGTTGTAATCATAGCTGTATACAGGGATCCAGTAGGGCAGTGAGGAGGAGAAGTGGGACTGCATGGTCTCAGCGATACCTCTGTCAACAGCCTGTACGATAGCATCTCTGTCAAGAGCGTAAGCAAGAGCTCTTCTTACTCTTACATCCTGAAGGAACGGATACTTGCTTGTCTGGAGTCCTACGAAGTGGCCTTCGAAGGAGTTGGTGGTCTCTACATGTACGCCGTCAGCCTTTTCGATGTTTTCGATGTTTTCTGCGGTGATGTACAGTGCCAGGTCGCAGGCGCCGGTCTGGATCTCGATAGCTCTGGAAGCGTCTTCAGATACGAATCTGCAGGTGAACTTGTCTACGAGAGCCTTTTCCTCTCCCCAGTAATCGGGGTTCTTCTCGAGAACGACCTTGTCGCCGATGGTCCATTCAACAAACTTGAACTTGCCGGAACCCATAGGCTCTCTTGCGAGAACATCGTCGCCAACCTTTTCTACATAGGCCTTGGAGAGGATGCAGCCTCTTGCGGAAGCCAGATAGGTAAGTGCAGGCGCAAATGCATTGTAGGTCTTGATGTCTACAGTGTACTTGTCCACAGCCTTGCAGTTCTTACCGTCGAAGTACTGAAGGAAGGTCTTGGAACCGGTTGCAGTTTCGCCTCTCTGGATGGAGAATACAACGTCGTCTGCAGTCAGATCAGTACCATCGTGGAACTTAACTCCCTCATGAAGCTTGAATCTGATGGTGGTGTCATCCAGGTACTCCCAGCTCTCTGCCAGAATACCATAGATCTCGCCTTCCTGAGTCTTGCCAACGAGTCTGTCATAGATCATGGGCTCCAGCATGAATGCTGTCAGGTAGGTGTTGTTGTGGGGGTCCAGATTGGAGGGCTCAGTTCTGGTGACCATTATGATGTCTTTTCTT
The DNA here is from genome assembly GCA_016284575.1 of Bacillota bacterium. GTDB lineage: Bacteria > Bacillota > Clostridia > Peptostreptococcales > Anaerovoracaceae > RGIG2707. The sequence goes on from JAEEPD010000244.1 coordinate 9,051, forward strand.
GCGCCGCCATTGGATCCGCCGCCGCATGCTGCCAGGCCGAGTACCATGGTCAGGGCCAGAACTACAGCGACAAAACTTTTGATCTTGCTCATAAAAATAGCTCCTTTCATGTGCATTGATTGCTGCCGCCTTTTTAGGGAGAGGGGGCTGAACCCTATTGATTTCTTTAATCAATACTTATTTAATTTTAGGTATTTTGGGGGCGTTAGTCAATTGGAAACTGGGATGCCCATCGTTTGCGGGCAATTTCTCAATCATATTTTTTGATAGTTCCATAAGCCTTGATTTTAAAGGGTATCAGTGAAATTCTTTAACGTGATAAAGTGCGAAACTGTCATGTCTATATTAATATAGAAACACAGCCGTCCATTCGCTTTGCGAATGATAAAATACGCATTCCGAAAGACGTCCGCTAAAGGTTTTTATCAAAGAACTCCCATATCTTATTTCTGATGGCGCGGCCTTCGATGGTGTCGATGCGGTCGAACATGTGGCCGCCGGGAACAGCCTCGAAGATCTCGTACTCGAACTTCTTGTTTTCAGCCTTCAGAGCCCTTATGAGCTGCTTCACCTCGATCACATTCACGTCCTCGTCGGTGGTGTTGGTGTGGATCAGAAGAGGCGTGTTGTCGAAGCTCTCCACATTCCAGGCAGGAGACCGGCGCAGGTACTCCTGCAGGTTCTCCCAGGGGTACTTGCCCAGGTGGTAATCCGCGGCGTACATGTTGTTGTATTTAGCCTGATGGTAGCCCAGACGGGTGATGATGTCAGACACGGGAACGCCTGCGAAGGCTGCCTTGTAGACACCTGGGTGACGGAAGAGGCTGAGCAGCGTTATCATGCCGCCGTGGGACCAGCCCATGATGCCCACCCTTTTCGGATCCAGGAAGGAGAAGCTGGCCAGAGCCCAGTCCTTGGCTGCGGTCACATCCTCCACCTCCTCCCCGCCGTAGTCTATCAGCTTGTAGGTAAGGGCGCCGTAGCCGGTGCTGCCTCTGTAGTCAGGGGCGATGACGGTGATTCCCCTATCCACCAGCTCCTCCACGATGTGGGCGAAGGCCGATGAATTGAAGTTTGCGTGGATGCCGCCGTGGATCAGCAGCATGGAGGGAGCCTTCTTCCTTTTGCTCTTGTCCAAAGTCCTGGGCACAAAGGTGTACACGCTGAATATCACGGGATTGCCCTTATCAAGGTCGCTCTGAGCCAGGGTGTTGGCAGGAGCGGGTCCGGTGATGCGGCTTATGTCCACCTCAGCCTTGCCGCCCAGCCTCTGGAACCAGAGGCTGTCGTCTGCGGTCTTTTTTATCATTTCCAGCTGGAACTGATCGGGACTGGGAGCCCAGTCCTTGTCCAGGTTCTTTTCGTCTGCCATAGCGGTTCCTTTCTTTTATAGTACGCTGGGTTCTTTGCCTTCCCTGACCTTGATGCACTCCTCGATGAAGGCCCTGATCAGCTTATCGCCGTCTGCGCCCTCGGCGGGGAATACATTGTCTCCCCTCATGCGCTCAGGGTGGAACTGGAATCCGTAAACGGGATAGCCCTTCACCTCCACAGCCTCCACCACGCCATCCGCGGTGCGGGCAGTTATGATGATGTCCTCACCTATCCTGCTCTCGTCAGCGGAGAAATTGTGGTAGCTGTTGGTGACGGGCTCATCGCCCCAGACCCTGTTGATGAAGGAGCCGGGCTCGGTCTTTATGGGGTGAGCCGTGAGGGTGTGACTGGTCTTGTAGTTCTTATACACCGAAAGCTGCAGGCTGCCGCCCTGCACGCAGTTCACCTTCTGGCCGCCGTCGCAGATGCCGAAGACCGGTTTTCTCAGCGCCTTGAACTCCTTGTACAGCTCGTCCTCCATGGATTCCTTGCGGGCGTGGCTTTCGATGGTGTAGTTTTCGTTCTTGTGGGGCAGCGGGCTGTAGCCCATGCCGCCGGGGAAGACCAGGCCGTCTCCCAGCTGTGCGTAGGTCTTGGCTTCCTTTATATCCAGGGGCACCAGAGGAATGGACTTGTTGGCGTAGAAGGCCCACTCGTAAGCCTTGGTGAGCATCATTGCCTGGGTGCTGAAATGGTGGTCCAGGCAGGCGCCCCAGGCGATGAACATGATGGGCTCCTCCGCCGCATCCTTAAAGGCCTTTACAGCGTCATCCTTCTTCTTGGCCTCCTTCTTGCAGAGCTTGCCGAAGTAGTTGAACAGGGCATTGTCCTTGGGACGGGGCGCGTCCTTATCCGTGGGAACGCCGGGAAGGGGCTCCATGCGGGTCTTGCCGTACTCCAGGTATTCCTTCATGCGCTCGGGAGCCACCTTGATATCGCCTCTCATCTGGCGGTTGAACTCATAGAGATATTCGTCGTCGGTGCCCCAGGTCTCGGCATTCCACTGAACGCCGAACACGGGCAGCTTCTTATGACAGATGGCTTCAACCAGCTGCTTTTTGCCGCCGTCCGAGCAGAGATTCTCGGACCAGGCCACAGCCTCCAGACCCTCGCCCAGAGTCTTGATGCCCTGATGGTTATAGCTTTTAACCTTGGCTTTAGGACCGATGATGGAGCCCAGCTTGCTCTTTTCGTCGGTCTCGATCTTATAGCTTGCGCCTACGGGGTGTATCATGCCGCCGTCCTCCGCCAGGTCCGCGTAGAGGGTGCCGCCCAGCACCACATTTATGATGTGCATGCCGCGACCAATGCCAAACACGGGCTTTCCGGCGTCGATAAAGGCCTTGCAGAGGGGGATCTCGAAGGAATCGCGGGTGTAATTGATGTTGTACTGATACCAGGAGAGGCCGCTGAAGCGGTCAGTGACTATCTCTCCGTAGCGGGCGGGGTTGATGTCCCAGCTGCCGTCGGTAAGAAGAAGGCCGTCCGCCATCTTGGCGTGCTTTTCGTAAAGCCTTGCCTCCGTTGGCATCACGGGCAGCATGCCGGCTCCCGCCAGGGCCATGGAATAGCTTCTCTTCTGGAGATAATAAGGCCGTCCGGTCTCCTTATCCAGAACTTCATCGGGTGTTACAAATACTACTGGCTTCATAAGAATATCTCCTTTCAGCTGCGCAGATCATTATTGATTTAATTGTAATTGCGCAAAGGGTCTCAGTCAACCGAAAGCTTTATCGCTTTAAAGCAAAAAGAGGACGGAAACCCGTCCTCTTTTATGATTATATGCTTTTCGTGCCATTCGGCATCGTGCAGAGCTGAAGCCTCTTCCCTGCCCTATCTTGCCAGTGCGTGGAAGGCCTTGGCCTTGGCTCTGGATTCGGCTACGAATTCGCGGAGCTCAGCCTTGAACTTGGGGTGAGCGCACTTTTCGATCAGCAGGTCAGCCCTCTCGTAGGCAGTCAGGCCGCGGAGGTCTGCCAGACCCTGCTCTGTAACGATTATCTGGGTGTCGTGCTCGGTGTGGTCCACATGGCTCACGTGGGGCACCAGGCAGCTCAGAGTGCCTGCCTTTGCAGTGGAAGCAGTGGTAAAGATGGAAAGTCCGGAGCCTCTTGCAAAGTCGCCGCTGCCGCCAAGGCCATTCATCAGGCTTGTGCCGCCCACGTGAGTGGAGTTCACGTTGCCCTCAAGGTCGAACTCGATGGCGGTATTCATGGCGATGACGCCAAGGCGCTTGATGACCTCAGGCGCATTGGAGATCTCCTGGGGTCTGAGGACCAGTCTGCCCTGATAATCGCCGAGCCTTGCGTAGATGCCGTCTCTGATGCTGGGGGACAGGGTCATGGAGGTGGCAGAAGCGCTCAGCACCTTGCCTGCGTCCATAAGATCGAACACAGCATCCTGAGCGACCTCGGTGTAAACAGTCAGATTCTCCAGATTGGACTTGGCCAGCTGGGACAGCACTGCATTTGCAACGCCGCCTACGCCGCTCTGAAGAGGAGGCAGCGGATTGGGCAGTCTGCCCGCAGCGATCTCTGCGTTGAAGAAGTTCACGATATGCTCTGCGATGGCGATCATGTCATCGTCGGGAGCCTTCAGCTCAGCGTTCATGTTCTCGTCAGCGGTGCGGATAACAGCCACGATCTTGTCCGGGTCGCACTTTACGTAGGGGGTACCTACCCTCTGGCCGGGGCTGGTGATCATTATGGGCTGAGTGTTGGGAGCCAGGTCCAGATCGATAATGTCGTGGAGACCCTCCACTGCAGCGGGGACCTTCTCGTTAACCTCGAGAATGATCCTGTCTGCGCATCTTACCAGTGTGGGGATGATGCCTACAGCACAGGGACAGATAAGGGAACCGTCCTCGGTGACACCTGCCACCTCGATAACAGCCAAGTCAACCTTGCCGAAGTATCCGGCCTTCATCCAGTATGCGATCTGGGACAGATGCATGTCCACGAACTGGATCTCGCCTCTGTTGATTGCAGCTCTCATGTCCTTGTTGGACTGGAAGCCGTAGCGCCTGGAAACGATGCCGGCCCTTGCCATAACGCCGTCGGACTGGTCGCCCATGCTGGCGCCGCAGATGACGGTGATCTTAAGATCCTCACCTGCTTCCTTTCTCTTAGCCAGCTCTCCGGGAATGACCTTGGGATAGCCGATTCCTGTGAATCCACTCATGCCGACTGTCATGCCGTTCTTGATGAAGGATGCGGCCGCCTCCGGGGTGGTCAGCTTCTGTCTGATGATCTCGCTGCGAATGCGTTCCATAAAAAACTCTCCTTTATAACATATCGCTTGTCGCTTGAAATATTATCTTGTTTCGCTGATGATACCGCGCCTGTAGGCCTCCAGCAGCACCTTCAGACCCTCGATCTGGTCCTTCAGCAGCTGGCCGTCGTCGGTATCCTTATTCAGTATACGCTTCCTGATGTCTTCCTTCGCCACTTGTGTGGAGTGGATGTCCAGCTCCTGGGCGATGGCCTTTTCCTTGCTCTCGAAGGGTTCGTGGGCGGTAAGCACAAAGCCCCAGGAATTCTGCACCAGGGTGTAGCCCGCGATGCCTGTGGTCTTCTGGTAAGCCTTTGCGAAGCCGCCGTCGATGACGATGGCTCTGCCTCCGGCGTGCATGGGATTTCTGCCCTTCTTTACAGGCATGTGGCCGTTGACGATAACGCCCTCCTCCACATTGCAGCCGAACTCCGCCAGCACCTTCTCTATGATCTTGATGTCGTCCATCAGCTTGTAGTAGGGGTTCTTGTCCTCCACCCAGGTGGACTCGTCGTCGATGAAGAGGCGTTCGAAGGTGGTCATCTTCTTCTTGCCGAACAGCGGGCTCTTGTAGCCGCACCACAGATACCAGCAGATGTCGATGCCGCGCTGCTTGTCGGGATCGTCGGGATCGCCGAAATAGCCCTTGCGCACCAGAGCGTCAACATAATCGAACCATTCCTTGCCCTTCTTGGGGCCGTCCTTGGTATTGATAAGGTCGAACTCGCCGTCCTCGGAAAGGGGAATGCAACCGTGGTACAGCAGATTGCCGTTGACCTTCTTGTAGAGGCTGCCCTTGTCGAAGAGGAAGCGGATGTCCTCCTGCAGAGGCTTGCTCTCCAGGAAGGCCTGCTGCAGACGCTTCATTACCGCGGACTCCTCCTTGGTGAGCTTGAATGGGTTCTTCGGGTCCACTGTGGGGAAGAAGCGGTTGTTCAGAGGATAGCGCTTGCCGTAGCACTCCACGGTCCAGTCGTTGAAATCAATGTTTCCGATGAGGGTGGAATCGTCCATCTCGTAGTAGGGATGAGCCTGGACCAGCTGAGCCTCCAGCTTGAACTGTATCACAGAGATGGCCTTACCTACGCGGCGCAGGTTCTCAAGATCGGTCTCGGTCATAGCATCGGCTATGGAGCTGTTGGCCTTGAAGTCCATGCAGGGATCTGAGCCGTAGACCTTGGCTGCGAATGTGAGCAGCGGTCTTAAGGAGATGCCGTAGCCCACCTCCAGGGTGTGCAGGTTGTCGTAGCGGGTGCAGATCCTGATGACGTTGGCTATGCAGGCCAGATTGCCTGCCGCCGCACCCATCCAGAGGATGTCGTGGTTGCCCCACTGAATGTCCACATTGCCGTAATCCTTGAGCATGTCCATGCAGACGTCGCCGCCGGGACCTCTGTCGAAGATGTCGCCCAGAATGTGGAGCTTGAATACTGAGAGCTTGGAAATAAGATGGCACATATCAGTTATGAACTGATCTGCAGCGCCGACCTCAATGATGGCGTCGATGATGTGCTTTTTGTGATCGGCTCTTTCAAGAGCCATGTCGCCTGCGCCGTAGAGGAATTCGTCCAGAATGTAGGCATATTCCTTGGTGAAGCGCTTGCGGACGTAGGATCTGGAATACTTGAAGGACACGCGCTCCAGGAGCTTCAGCAGCTTGTAGAGGGTGCTGCGGTAGAAGCCCTCCAGGTCCTCGGTCTTTGACTTGAGTATCTCCAGCTTTTCCTCGGGATAATAGACCAGGGTGGCCAGAGAACGCCTTTCGGGAGCGGTCAGCTCCGGAAAAAGCTCATCGATACGCAGCTTTATGGTACCGGAGGCATTGCGCAGGATGTGCTCGAAGGCCTCGGATTCGCCGTGGATATCGCTGAAGAAATGCTCTGTTCCCTTTGGCAGATTAAGAATAGAATTGAGATTGATGATCTCCGCCTGAGCCGCTTTGGCGGTGGGGAAATCCTTAGCTAAAAGTCTTAAGTATTTGATGTCGGTGTCTTTTATTTCCATAAGAATCTCCTTTTCTTATCTCAGTATCAAGAGTATATCATAAGGATGTTTGACGGCGCAATTTTAATTATGTATAATATGTTTCGCCATTGAATATAACAGCGGTCAGACCGCCTGAAATATAAAATAATATGATACGAATCTACCCATCTCTGCTGAACGGAACAATCAAAGCACCGGCCTCCAAGGCTTACGCCCAGAGGCTTCTTTTTGCTGCGTCGCTGCCCCCTACGGGGACTCTGGTGACCAACGTTCCCGACTGCAGGGACATCGAAACCACCATAGACTGCCTGCGGCGCATGGGCTGCCGCATAGAGCAGCGCGGCGCGGGAAGCTGGTATGTGGAGCCCTTCCCGAAGACCCAGCCCATAAAGCCCGCGAAGCTGGACTTTAAGGATTCCGCCACCACCGCCAGATTCGCCCTGGCCATCGCAGCGGCCTTTGGCATGAATATCGAGGCCCGCTCCCAGAGCTACCTGAGCAAGCGTCACATGCTGCCCCTCACCAGCCGCCTGGCGGTAAGAGGCATGAAGTTCACCGGCTTTTCCCTGCCCCTTGAGATGACAGGGCGCCTGGAGCCGGGAGAATTCGTGTTCAGAGGAGACGAGGGCTCCCAGTTTATCGGAGCCCTTATGTACGCCCTTCCCATGCTGCCCCAGGACAGCCATATAAGCATATCAAGCCCCCTCACGGACCGCAGCTTTGTGGATATAAGCCTTAATATTCTGCGGCGCTTCGGCATCGAGATAACCGAAGAAGAAAACGGCTTTACCATTCCCGGAAGACAGTTCTACAGCTCCCCGGGAGAGATCTCCGCGGAAAACGACTGGAGCATAGCTTCGGCCTGGATCTGCGGCGGGGCCTTCGGCGCGTACCGGGACTGCAGCGTGGAGGTGGACGAGCTCCCCTTGGGATCCCCCCAGCTCTACAAGGACATAAAGCCTCTCATCTCCCTTATTTCTCAGGACTTTCAGGACATAGGCATCTCCATGGCAGGCTGTCCCAGCCTCACCACCCTTGTGGCTGCTGCGGCAATGTTCAAGGGAGCCTCTGTGGAGCTGGAGGATGTGCCCCAGCTAAAGGCCAAGGAGACAAACCGTCTGCAGGTGATGACGGACATCATTAACAGCTGCGGAGGCAACGCCGTCTGCAGCGATAGCGGCATACACGCAAGAGGTCCCGCTCCCGGCTCCATCCCCGCAGACACCGTGATAGACTGCAGGGACGACCCATGGATCTTCCTCTCCTTTGCCCTCTGCGCCCCCCTCATCCAGCAGACCATAATACTGAAGGACGAGGACTGCATAACCAAGACCTACGGAAACTTCTTCAAGGACTTTGAAAGCCTCGGAGGCAAGTGGGAAAGGGTATAATATCTGCAAATAACACACCCCTCAGGAGGACATCCTGAGGGGTGTTTTTTATTCCGGGATCAGTTTTCCTTGTTGAGATCCTTAGCGATAGCCTCGCCTCTGCTCTTCTTGGTCACAGACCAGCTGGGTGCCTCGGCGTAGATATCAGCCAGCTTGGAGAGCACTGTTGGCACGTCTATGCCCTGAGGGCAGGCGTGGGAGCACTGGCCGCAGCCTATGCAGGCGGAGGGCCGTTTTTCCTCGGGGAGGCCGTCGAGCCTCATGCCGCTGGTCATGGAGCGGTTCCCGGAGGATTTATAGTCGTTGTAGCACTCGATAAGATAAGGGATGTCCAGGCCCATGGGGCAGCCTGCGCAGCAGTATCTGCAGGCAGTGCAGGGAACGCCGGACTTGAGGTCCTCTGCGATGTCGAACAGGGCGGCCGTCTCCTCCTGGCTCAGAGGCTTATACTCATCAAAGGTATTCAGGTTGTCCTCCACCTGGAAGACCTCGTTCATGCCGGAGAGTATCATCTTGATGCCGGGCAGCGCCTGAAGGAACCTGAAGCCGAAGCTGGCATTGCTTGCCTTCGCATCTCCCCTGAAGGGTTCCAGCTTTGCGGAGTTCTCCTCGGAGAGATTGGCCAGCTTGCCGCCTCTTAAGGGCTCCATGACCCATACGCCCAGTCCGTGCTTTGTTATTATATCGTATTTTTCCTTTGCCTTCTGAAGGGTCCAGTCCAGATAATTGCACTGTATCTGAACGAACTCAAACACTCCCTCGTAGCGGGTCAGAAATTCCTCTAAAAGGGCAGGTCCGCCGTGGAAGGAAAAGCCCAGATGCCTTATCTTCCCCTCCTCCTTCATTTTTACGATATCGGGGATGATGTGATACTCAGGGTCCTCGTAGATTTTTACGGACCACTCAGTGATGTTGTGCAGCAGGTAATAATCGAAGTATTCAGCGCCGCACTTTTTAAGGGAAATATTAAAGAGAGCTATGTTGTCGATGGGGCCGGGAAGGGAATGCCCGGGGAACTTGTCGGCTATGAAATAGCTGTCTCTTGGGTACTTCTTCAGAGCCTCCGCCATGGCCAGCTCCGACTTGCCGTCAAGGTAAGGGTAGGCCGTGTCAAAATAGTTCACGCCCCTTGAGATCGCCAGGTCGAACATTGCATTGACCTTAGCCTGATCGATCTCCCCTGTGGCCTCGTCCTTTGCAAAGCGCATGCAGCCGAAGCCCAGTCTGGAGAGCCTGTCTCCGTTGAATTCGTTGTATAGCATGGTCATCCTCCTGTTGAAACAGATCAATAAAACGTTCAATTGATTTTATCACAGCACCGGGCTCCTATCAAATCTTTTTATATAGACATGATTTCTATTAATATACGATATATTGTATTCCTGCGGATAAAAAACACAAAATTTAGTGTAAATGCTTCTTGACCCGCCCTGCCGCTTTTGCTATATTTATTTACGGAATATCTTTAAGATGGTACAGAGAGACCGACAAGATCATTGCAAAGCAGGCGCCCCCGGGCGCAGGAGAAGGTGAGTCTTGCCGCCCCGGCAAGGCCTTTTTTATAGGAGGAACCATGAAGCTCAAGGCTCAGATCATGACCGCAGATGCTATGGACCGGGCTCTTAAGCGCATGGCCCATCAGATCCTGGAGGGCAACGAGGGCTATCAGGACATTGTCTTTCTGGGGATAAGGACCCGCGGCGTGCCCCTTGCCAGGGCTCTGGCCAGGCACATCAGGGAGATAGAGGGCGTAGACATCCCCGTAGGCGAGCTGGATATAACCCACTACAGGGACGACCTTACGGAGATAGACTACAGCGCCGAGGTCCACGAGATGGACCTGGGGGTACCTGTGGCCAGGAAGAACGTGATCCTCGTGGATGATGTAATCTACACAGGGCGAACCATAAGGGCTGCGCTGGATGCCATTTCAGAAAGAGGCCGGGCTGCCCGCATACAGCTGGCAGTGCTCATAGACAGGGGCCACAGGGAGCTGCCCATAAGGGCTGACTACGTGGGGAAGAACGTTCCCACCTCCCGCAGCGAGACGGTCAGCGTACTGGTGGAGGAGATCGACGGACAGACCTGCGTCAACCTCTACGAAAAGGACTGATCCCCTGCACTTTGAACAGTTAATTATCCGGAGGACCCTGAATCTCCAGGGCTGCCCGGATGCAATCATAAATCATAAAAGGAGTTATTTATGAAAGAAGAACAACAGGCTATCTACAATGCCAAAGAACTGGGCACCCCAAAAATGCTGGTCCTTGGCCTTCAGCACATGTTCGCCATGTTCGGCGCCACGGTGCTGGTACCCATCCTGACAGGCCTCAGCGTTTCCACAACGCTGCTGTTTGCGGGTATTGCCACACTTTTCATGCACTTTGTGACCGGCCGCAAGGTCCCCGTGTTCCTGGGCTCGTCCTTCGCCTTCCTGGGCGGATATTTCGCAGTAAAGGACATGGCTGTCAAGGCCGGGATGACTGCTGAGCAGGGCCTTCCCTATGCTGGCGTGGGCATTGCCTGCGCAGGACTGCTCTACCTTATCCTGGCCCTCATCTGCAGAGCGGTTGGCGCCAGCAAGGTAATGCGCTTCTTCCCGCCCATCGTCACCGGACCCATCATCATCTGCGTAGGTCTGCACCTGGCACCCTCTGCCATCGATAACTGCCAGAGCAACTGGGGCATCGCCCTTGTGGCCATCGCAGTGGTCATCATCTGCAACATCTGGGGCAAGGGCATGATCAAGATCATCCCCATACTGCTGGGCGTCCTGGCCTCCTACATCACTGCTGCAGTCACCGGAAACGTTGATTTTTCAGGTGTTGCCAAGGCTGCATGGTTCGGCCTCCCCATCGTTAAGGAGAATACCGTATTCTCTCTGGCAGGCAATGTGGACAGCGGCCTGCTGGTCTCCGCCATCATCACCATAGTTCCTCTGGCTGTTGCCACCATGATGGAACACGTGGGTGACATCTCCGCCATCGGCGGCACCGTAGGCAAGGACTTCATCAACGACCCCGGCCTCCACAGGACCCTGATCGGCGACGGCGTAGGAACCGCCATCGCCGCTCTCTTCGGAGCTCCCGCAAACACCACCTACGGCGAGAACACCGGCGTTCTGGCCCTCACTAAGGTCTACGATCCTCTGGTGATCGAGCTGGCAGCCATCTATGCCATCGTGCTCAGCTTCTGCCCCAAGTTCGCAGCCATCATCACAGCAATGCCTGCAGCTACCATCGGCGGCGTTTCCATCATCCTCTACGGCATGATCGCAGCCATCGGTGTGCGCAATGTGGTCGAGAATCAGGTTGACTTCCAGAAGAGCAGAAACGTTATCATCGCTGCTCTGATCCTCTGCCTCACCATCGGAATCGAATACTCCGCAAAGGGCGCTGTATACTTCAACATCGGCGGCATGAGCCTGAGCCTCTCCGGCCTTGCAGTATCCGCCATCACCGGCATCGTGCTCAACGCAGTGCTCCCCGGAAGAGATGACAGCTTCGCTGAAAACCCCAACGACAAGCTCTCCGGCAGCCTTGGAAAGTACTAAGTCTGAGCCTGAAAGCATAAAGAAGACCCGGCCTTAAGGGGCTGGGTCTTTTATTGTTATTCTTTGCTATTCTATAGGTTCGATGGTCTCGATTATGTAGGGCGTGGTCTGGTAGACGTAGTAGTTCAGCCAGTTCATGTAGAGCAGGTTGGCATGGCTCCTCCAGCGCACCACAGGCAGCTTTGAAGGGTCGTCATCCGGGTAGTAGTTCTGGGGGATCTTCGGGTCTATGCCCTGCTTCAGGTCCCTCTGGTACTCGTTCTGCAGCGTATCCCAGTCGTACTCTGAGTGGCCGGTTATGAACACCTGGCGGCCGCCGTCGGTCATGGCTATGTAAAGGCCGGCCTCCTTGGAGCTGGCTATGACGCGCAGCTTTTCGCAGGCCTGGATGTCCTCCATTCTCACCTCAGTGTAGCGGGAATGGGGCGCCAGGAACTGGTCGTCAAAGCCCCTTACCAGCATGGATGAGCGCCTGTCCACATGGTGCCAGTAGACGCCCGAAAGCTTTTCCGGCAGCGGGTATTTTTTAATGCCGTAGTGGTAATACAGCGCCGCCTGGGCCCCCCAGCAGATGTGGAAAGTGCTGTGCACGTGGGTCTTGGTCCACTCCATAATGGAGCAGAGCTCCGGCCAGTAGTCCACCTCCTCGAACTCCAGCTGCTCCACCGGAGCGCCGGTTATTATCATGCCATCGAAATAGCGGTCCTTCACATGCTCAAAATCCGTGTAGAATTTGATCATGTGCTCCTCGGACACGTGGGTCGCCTTGTGGGTGCCAGTCTGTATCAGCTCCAGCTCCACCTGCAGCGGAGAATTACCCAGAAGCCTCGCCAGCTGGGTCTCCGTGGCGATCTTGGTGGGCATCAGATTAAGAAGCAGCACCTGAAGGGGACGTATGTCCTGGGTTATGGCCCGCCTCTCGCTCATCACGAATATGTTTTCGCTCTCCAGCGTCTGTCTTGCCGGAAGCTGATCCGGTATTTTGATAGGCATCAAGCCCCTCCTGTGATTTTCTAAGTATAGTTTTTATGCGAATGGCTCAGCGGGAGTGTGTCACCGAGCAGGCCATTCGCACAATGTCTTTCATGAATTCTTCAGGCAGTTTTACTGCTCCAGAGCCTGTTTGATGTCAGCGATCAGATCCTCTGCGTCCTCAAGTCCGCAGGAATAGCGCACAAGGTCCGGAGAAACGCCCGCAGCGCGCAGCTCGTCGTCGTTCATCTGGCGGTGAGTGGTGCTGGCGGGGTGCAGGCAGCAGGTCCTGGCATCAGCCACATGGGTCTCGATTGCCGCCACCTTAAGCCTTCCCATGAAGGCCTCAGCCGCATCTCTTCCGCCCTTTACGCCGAAGCTCACCACGCCGCAGCTGCCATCTGGCATGTACTTCATGGTCCTTTCGTAGTACTTATCGCCCTCAAGGCCGGGGTACTGGACCCAGGTCACATTCGGATGGCTCTTCAGGAACTGCGCCACAGCAAGGCCGTTCTCGCAGTGCCTCTTCATGCGCACGTGGAGGCTCTCCAGGCCAAGGTTCAGATAAAATGCGTTCTGAGGGCTCTGAATGGAGCCGAAATCTCTCATCAGCTGGGCTGTGGCCTTGGTTATAAAGGCGCCTTCCAGGCCGAAGCGCTCGGTGTAGGTGACCCCGTGATAGCTCTCGTCAGGAGTGCAGAGGCCGGGGAATTTGTCGGGATATTTAGTCCAGTCGAACTTGCCGCTGTCAACAACTGCGCCGCCCACGCCTGTACCGTGGCCGTCCATGTACTTGGTGGTGGCATGGGTGACGATGTCTGCGCCCCACTCAAAGGGCCTGCAGTTGATGGGGGTCGCGAAGGTGTTGTCCACGATGAGGGGCACGCCGTGGGCGTGAGCCGCTTTCGCGAACTTTTCGATGTCCAGCACGGTCAGAGCAGGGTTTGCGATGGTCTCACCGAAGACCGCCTTGGTGTTGGGACGGAAGGCCGCATTCAGCTCCTCCTCGGTGCAGTCAGGGGACACGAAGGTGAATTCAACGCCCATGCGCTTCATGGTGACTGCAAACAGGTTGTAGCTGCCGCCGTAGATGCTGGAGCTGGACACCACGTGGTCCCCGCAGCCTGCGATGTTGAACACCGCATAGAAGGTTGCGGCCTGGCCGGAGCTGGTGAGCATGGCTGCGGTGCCGCCCTCAAGGGCAGCTATCTTGGCTGCCACCATGTCATTGGTGGGATTCTGAAGTCTGGTGTAGAAATAGCCGTTGGACTCAAGATCGAAAAGCTTGGCCATCTCCTTGCCTGTGGCATATTTGAAGGTCGTGCTCTGGATGATGGGTATCTGCCTGGGCTCGCCGTTTCCGGGGGTGTAGCCCGCCTGTACGCATTTTGTACCTGTGTTCATTTTGTCGCCTTTCTTGTATGTTAATAGTTATTATTATCAGTCGTTATTCGAGAATTTTATCAATATGAGGCAGCTTTGTCAACAAGCGATGCGGCGCAGGAACAAAGGCAGGACCTTAAGCGTTCGCCTCTTGCTGAAGCCTCTGCCTTTTGCTATAATCAATTCAGCCTGCAGCTAGCCGGATTTACTTCTCAGTCACGCTGTATGTCGCGGGTTCGAGTCCCGCCGGCGCATCTCCGGGTGCGCTGTAGCTCAGCTGGTAGAGCGATAGCCCTTAATCCGGCAATATCGCAAGGCGGAAAGCCCATAGCTAGCGGTGCTTACTTCATTTTCATGATCAAGGGATTCAGTGCCGCGATTCATGGGCATTTTTGGCCGCGCGTCTTTCGCAGATGCTCCGGCCTTTTTTATTGAATTTACACAGCTCGCCGGGAGCTTCGTGCTTAGCACCTGTTCACTGATCGTATGGCTTGATATATCGCATTAACCAGGCTCCTGCGCCTGGGGCCCGACACACTAAGCAGCCCTGGCCCCGATACCCAACCCCGGTCTTAGCCTTCCAGGAGGAAAACATGAAAGAAATTTATAAAAAATACCTTTTCGCGAAGCACATACTGGTCTGCGAACCCGGAGAACCCCGGGACAGCCAGGCTGAGACCCTTTTTTCCCTTGCGAACCTTTTCGGGATCCGCATAAGCTTCGGCGCGGAGCTGGCAAGGCCGTCAATGATAGAATTCGCCGCGGAAGAGTTGGGACAGGACGTCCCCGAAGCCTTCTACAGGGGCTTCCCACAAAGCGTCAGAGAGCTGAGCCCTGACAAGCTCTTCTTCGACCAGCTGGTCCACTATACAGTCACCTACGGCTGGGGCAACTTTACCGAAGCCGGGCACTCCATCTTCGAGGAGGATTTCCAGAGGGCCGCCTTCAAGGAGGAGACACCCGTAAAGGACTTTGAGATCCTGTCTGAAGACTTTGCCGCAAGGAAGCTGGCAGAATTCACCGAGGACCTGCTGGCATCCTCCCGCCCCCTGAACGCCATGCAGTACGAACTGGTTTTAAGCTATATCCGCGACTACGGATACAAGGTTCAGAGCTGCGGCTCTAAGAATACCGCCGTAAAGCTGCTCCTGGACCTTCGGGATCCGGAACTGATGCGCTTCCTGAACCTCTCCGACGTGATAAAGCTGGTGGACGAGCTCAACTACCAGGTCTACGATAGCACCGACCTGAAAAAGCTGAATCTCAAGAACCAGGACCGCAGGTTCATCTGCGCCGCCATCGACGCTGCCATAGATCAGGGACGCTGCGATACGATAAACTGCTTCGAAAAGAAAAAGCTCTGGGCAGGACTGCTTCATCACATCCATTACCGTCCCAGGACAGAGGCTGCGAAGACCTTTGCAAAGGCCATGCGGGGTGACGAAAACCTCTCTGTGTACTCCGACTTCGAGGAGGCCATGGCTGCAGGTGACATCCAGAACGCCGTCTCCATTCTGAAAAGCGGCAAGGGAAGCACCGCTGTCCTTCGCAATCTGAACTACATCGTAAGCCGCTGCAGCACCCAGCGGCAGGTGGAGGAGCTGGTGGACGGGCTGGACGCGACTAACGTGATAGTCCTCCTGCAGCTGCTGCTGGACTACGGGAAAAGGGACAAGTACCTTGGAAAAAACCGCCCCAGGACCTTCGTTTTCACAAAGCACCAAAGGCTTAAGGTGCATCCTGAGACCCTGAAGGAGCAGGACGACAGAAAATCACACATCGGAAGCAGCTCACTTCTGCTGGAGAAAAAGCTGAGAGAACGGCTTGCGAAGCTTCTGGCAGGCCGCCTTGGCAAGGTCTACATCGACCCGGACATGAGGCGCTATGCTCTGCCCCTGCAGGAGACTGCCTCTCAGGGAGGCTACGGAGTGCTGGCAAGGGGAACGAGGCTGCCCATACCCGAGGGCAAGAAGCTTCGGGCCTTCACCTACTGGGAAAAGGTGAACGATATCGACCTTTCAATGTTCGGTATCGACAAAAGCGGCAAGCAGCATGAGTTTTCCTGGCGCAGCATGGCATCAAAGCAGTCCGAAGCCATAACATTCTCAGGAGATCAGACCAGCGGATACGACGGCGGCTCTGAATACTTCGACATAGACCTCGAGCTGCTCAGGGAAAAATATCCCGACATGCGTCAGCTCATCTTCTGCAACAATGTATACTCCGGCAGCGGTTTTGACAGCTGCATCTGCCGTGCGGGCTACATGATGCGGGACATCGAGGACAGCGGAGAGATCTTCGAGCCAAAGACCGTACAGAGCTCCTTCACCATCAACTGCGAGAGCAGCTTTGCATACCTTTTCGGCATAGATCTGGAGAAGAACGAGTTCATCTGGCTCAATATGGGCAGAAACAGCGGCGAGATCGTGGCAGGAAGAAGCTCAATGGGCTTCCTGACGGACTATTTCAGCGTCACCGATACCATAAACATGTACAGCTTCTTCGAGATGATGGCAACAGAGCTGGTGACAGACCCCGCCGAGGCGGACGTGATCGTAACAGATAAACCCGAGTTTTCCGGCGACAAGGTAATACGCGAATATGACTTCGAAAAGGTCCTGGCGCTGATGAATAAGTAAGGGCTCCTGGGTGACGGACTGAGCCAGTCAAAGCCCTTCGGATCAGCCCGTGCAAGGCAATGAGCCCGCCCGTGATCTATGGCCTGAACTGAATTTAAGGCAGCCCGGACCGGGTAATTACTGATATTCAGTACCAGTAATCAGCGCTTTTTGTCCTAATTCCAAACATAAAAAAGCCGGCAGCTTTAACTGCCGGCTTTGCTTTTATTTTGTGATCAGCCGCACCACATCATCCACGGAAGCCCCCGCAGGTATGCTGTGGGTCCCTGTCCTTATGTGCTTAATGTCAGCCTTTCCCGCTCTGTAAAGGGCGTGGATGAAGGCATCCTGAGACTCGATGCAGCCCGCCTTCTCCAGAACATCCGAGACCTGCTCAAGGCTTCGGAACTCCTCCAGCTTTACGCTTGAGGGAGCTGCCGTCTTAAAGGCGGCAGGATCGTCCACAACCATCCCTATGTATTCGGTATCCTTAAGGGTCCAGTCCGAGCTGTTTTCCGATGTGAAAGCCTTAAGAGCAAGCTCCGCATAGCCGGTGCTCTGAGGGACTATGTCGCTACCCTTAAGGGACGCCACCCTGCTGTTGTAATCGTTCAGGTAAAGGGCCGTGTACAGATAGATGTCCTTTCCGGTATTTACCGTGAAGACCTCTTCCGGGAGCTTCACTGAATCCTCGGCCGAACCATCTCCTGTCGCAGCAAAGCGGCAATTATAACCCTCCCAGGCTCCGCCCGCAGCCTCAACACCGTAGCGCAGCTGGAAATTCGCTGCGAAGTCCCTGTCAAGGCTAACACTCAGCCCCTTCCCGTTCGCAGGCACCCTTTGCACACTGGAATAGAACGGCACCTTTTCCGCCATTCTGCAGTACACCGTTGCCCCCTGAGCCCTGCTCATGGTCCGGCTGCCGTTGAATGTGCCCTTGGAATCTGTGCCCTCGATTATTCCCAAGCTGTACACCAGAAAAACATCCTCGTAGTACTCTGCAGGGATGCTCTGCGAAGCCAGCTTTATCTCAGCATTTTTGTCTGAAGCAGCGTTCGTGAACACATTTTTTGTCCGCGCGATCTTCGCTGCCAGCGCAGCCATCTCATATCTGGTGACGGGCTTGCTCCAAAGCTCATCTATCTTTTCCTGAGGGATCAGGCCGCTGTTTTCGCAGACCCTTTTGGCGGGAATATCCCACACAGGGTCCATATTTGCTGCGTATTCGTCAGGGTAGTAGACGCGGGTCAGTATCGTGGCAAACTGGGCCATGGTCATGGGCGAATCCGGCCTGTAGAAGGGCTTGCCCGTCACTGGGTCTTTGGTCGTTCCCTCCACCGCCCCGTTTCTGAAAGCCCGCTCCACAAAGGAGCATGCCCAGTTCTCCCTTGCCACATCCGCAAAAACAGTTTCCACCATAGAATCGCCGCTCGCAGCGTACACACTGCATACCGTCCCGGCCATCATCATAGACAAGACCATCAAAAGAAATATTGCAGACCTGATTTTCCTTGAAACTATGTCCATATACACACCGCTACTTTTCTATATTGCAACTCTCAGGCCCCAAATAAAAAGCCCTTAATAAATCACATCCGAAGCACTTGTAACAGAACCAAGCCGACACGCCGTACGCAGCCTGTTCGTGCACAACACACCTCAGTACCCGCGAATACACACACAGCCATGTCCTAAGATCCAATTCCTTAAACCCAAACTCCGGCTATGCCCCGCACTCATTCCGCCTGCGCATCACGCATAGCCTGTTTGTGCACAACACACCTCAGTGCCCGCGAACACACATTCATGCGCGCCCGGGACACATATCCTCTGGCCATTTTGGAAAACAGCAGCCGAAGAAAAGCACAAAATCATGCCGCAGAGATCACAGCAATAAATGGGCTTTCATTTTATGTTTCTCTTCTGAAGTATTCCGCTAACTAAATAATTATATCGCGTATCCCACGGACAATTCAAGCGGACAATAAATCGGATCCTACCCCAGCCTGTACGCATCCATGAGCAGCTCCCTCACCAGGCGCATGTTCAGA
>JAEEPD010000245.1 GCA_016284575.1 Bacillota bacterium
GCTCTGGAGATCAAGACCATACTGGTAAAATCAATGGATGAGATCGACGATCCCAGACGCACGACAAATATAGAGGACATTATAAATGACCCTGAGATAGAGCTTGTTGCTGAAATGATGGGAGGCCTCGAGCCTGCTCACAGCTTTGTTAAGGCTGCGCTTGAAGCAGGAAAGCATGTGGTCACTTCAAATAAAAAGATGTTTGCTAACTTCTACCCCGAGCTTGCGGAAATAGCTGCTTCTAAGGGTCTCTGCCTTGCTTACGAAGCTTCCACAGGCGGCGGTATCCCCTGGATAGCTAATCTGGAAAGAATAGCAAGAGCGGAGAAGATCAGCTCCTTCTCAGGCATCATGAACGGAACCACCAACTACATACTGAGCCGCATGACTGCAGAGGGCAAAGACTTTGCCGAACTGCTTGCAGAAGCTCAGAAACTGGGCTATGCAGAGGCAGATCCCACTGATGATATCGATGCATACGATGTGCGCTACAAGTGCTGCATAAGCGCTGTAAGAGCTTTTAATGTATATGTAAAGCCTGAAGACATACCGGCCTACGGCATCAGAAACATCGGTAAGCAGGACATAGAGTATTGCAAAAAGAACGGTCTTGTATGCAAGCTCATCGGCCATGGAAGTATAGTTGAGAATGCAGACGGAAGCGAGGGAATAGACATTGCTGCTGTTCCCAGCTTTATTCCCGAGAACAGCCTGCTTGCAGGTGTAAGCCTTAATTACAATGCGCTGCAGTCCGAAAGTCCGAATCTTGGAACTGCCACCTTCGTAGGCCAGGGCGCAGGAAGCCTCCCCACAGCTCACGCTGTGGTTCAGGACATGATAGACATACTTCTCGCAGAAGAGCAGAGAGCATCGGCTGTAAAGACTCTTCCCGTATCTGCAGACAGCCTTCACAATTTCTATATACGTCCCTCCAAGCTCACAGCTTTCGGCGCGCTTATCACTAAGACAGTGGGCTCCGGCGCCTTTATCGCAAGCGGAATAAGCTTTGCAAGGCTCAAGGAGATCGTCGATCAGGCAAACGACAAGGACGTATTCATAGCAGAGATCTTATAGAAAGTTTGGGCTCTGCCCGGGAAAAAGCCATGATTAAAGTAGCCAAATTCGGCGGCTCCAGTGTAGCAAATGCCGAACAGTTCAGAAAAGTAAAAGCGATAGTTGAAGCAGACGAGTCAAGAAAATTCATCGTCACCAGCGCCTGCGGCAAGGAAAGCCACGAAGATCACAAAGTGACGGACCTTCTTTACCTTTGCAGGGAACACATACGCTATGGTGTTTCATATGAAGACATGCTCGGAGCGGTGGAATCAAAATACCGCAGGATAAAGGAGGCTCTGGGACTTAAGCTGGATCTGGAGCCCGAATTTTCCGAGATACGAAGCCATCTTGACCGCAATGTTTCCACTGATTATCTTGTGAGCCGCGGCGAGTATCTTACTGCGCGCTGCCTTGCGGAATACCTCGATGCGGAATTCCTGGATGCAGAGGAGTTCATGGCTTTTAACTTTGACGGAAGCTTCGATTTTGAAAGGATAGAGGCGCTTTTCAGAGAACATATTGATACTGACAAAAAAATCGTGATACCGGGCTTTTACGGCGTGCTTCCCAACGGAAAGATAAAAATAATGAGCCGCGGAGGAAGCGATATATCGGGAGCGGTCATCGCAAACATCGTTAACGCAGACGTTTACGAAAACTGGACCGATGTAAGCGGGTTCATGGTTACGGACCCTCGAATCGTAAAGGATCCTCTGCCCATCCCTTATCTTAATTACAGCGAGCTCAGGGAGATGAGTTACATGGGCGCCAATGTGCTCCATGACGATGCCATCTTTCCTGTCCGCACTAAATCAATACCAATTAACATCAGGAACACCAACGATCCCCAAAACCCCGGGACCATGATAATGAACGACTGCAGCGAATACGATAAGGTCGATCCGCCGCACGCCATAACTGGCATCACCGGCCGCAGGGACTATTCGGTGCTTACAGTCATTAAGAGCCATTCC
>JAEEPD010000246.1 GCA_016284575.1 Bacillota bacterium
ACATCCAGAGCGCTGGAGGCTCCGCCGTCCAGGCAGACAGCATTCTTAGCCCCTGCGTTCACCAGATACTCAGCTATCTGGGCGGGGCTTGCCACCACGGTTCCGATCAGCAGCCTGCCGTCCTTCATCTCAGCGGCAAAGGTCCTCTGAGCTACGGTGTCCGCAAGAAGCTTATCCTCCACTCCGCTGATTTCTGCAGTTATATCCTTTCCGTTCTCCACCAGAGCGGGATTTCCCGCCACAGCATTCACGCAGTCCTGCCACGCGGCATCATCCGCGGTGATCTTCACGCTTACCTTTGCGTCAGCCCCCTGCTTAAGGTTTTCGTTCCACTGGACCGCGCCGCTGTAGGCCGTCTTCTGGAACACCAGAGCGCTGCTGTACTTGGGCACGGTTATGCTTCCGCCCTTCTGCACAGATGTCACCTTGCCATCCCTTATCCAGAGTATGGTGGCGTCGGAGGGGATCTCCACAGGATAGGAAAGCTCCGCGGTAAAGAGCATCACGGCGTACTCGTCGGAGTAGTACTGGTTAACAGCCCAGGGCACGTAAGTTTTCCCTCCCACTGTCACCTCGGGGCTGAAGGAGACCTTGCCCACCATAGCCTTCCCCTCGGCAGTAAAGCCAAGACTCATGACCTTAGTGGAGCCGCCGCCTATAACCACCCTGCCGTCCTTAAGCACTGTCTGCTCAATGTTGGCGCAGTTGTCCGGGTATCTCAGCTCCTGGTTCGTTTTGTAATAAGCATTGAAATAGGTGCCGTTTACGGACAGAGCAGGAGTATCTCCCGCTGCCGCCTTTGCCTTGTCCAGATGGTCCTGATATGGCATGTCCAGGGTGACAGCATCCCCCGCCAGAGTTATGAAGCCCTTCCGGCCCGTCATGTCAACGGATGCGATATTGGCGGTCCTGCCGTTTATCTCAGCAGTGCTCAGGGTGACGCTGCCCTTCGCCTTTTCAGGCTCGGGCTTTGTTTCATCCCCCTTACCGGGCTCTGCGCTGCCGGAACCGGGCACAGGCCTTAGGGTGATGGCGCCCTCGCTGTCCAGCTTGTCATAAAGAGTCACGCCGGTACCCTTAAGCTTTGCAGCCATCGCATTGGCCGATACCAGAACCATGCCGGAGCGACGGAAATCATTATTGTTTTCGCTGCCGTACTCACCCTTTGTGATGCCAAGGGCGTCGGAAAGCTCCCAGGCAGCGTTCCATTTGAAGTCCCCGGCGTCGTCATTATAGCCAAGCGCACGCAGAACGAAGCTCAGATACATGGTCGCCGAGGCGGGTGTATTGGGGTTACCGTAGCTGAATCTTGTGGCGCTGGTGCCGCTGGTAAGTCCGTTTTTATATGCATATCCCACATAGTCATCCGCCCAGACGGAAACATCCGTGAAAGGATGGGGGTAGTGGTTTTCCAAGGCCTCCTGCTCCTTTCCCAGCATGCGGACCAGCATGGTTATGGCCTGCTCCCTTGTGGGGGTCTTATCGAGGCTGTAGTTGGGCACGCCCTCGGAATTCCTGCTGGTGCCTTCGAAAAGGCTCAGGGAAAACAGATAGTCAGCGGCCTTTTTGGCGTCGGTGAAATAATCATCTGCTCCAAAGCTGAAGCTGAAGCAGCCAAGCACAAGGACCGCCGAAAGTATAAGAGAAATCAGTTTTTTCATGGTTTCACCTCCGTGTATATTCAGTATAACCTAAAATCGGGGGCTTCGCATCAAAAAGCTCTTGCATCAACTCCATGGGGTCATGATAAAATATTTTAAATATTAAAAATATGGAGGGTCATATGAAAAAATTCATACTTACACTGGAGAAGGATTATATGGTGGTCATGCTCATGGCTGTGGGCGTGCTGCTTATCCTTTTTCCTGACCAGATTTCTGTATACGCGCCCCACGTGGTAGGCGGAGGCCTTTGCATATTCTCTATATACAATCTGTTCGTGAGCCTGAAATACCCGGAATCTGACGCAGAGCTTGGTCAGAGCCTCATAAGCATGGCCATGGGAGCGGTGCTTCTGCTCCAGGCTGGCGATGCAGCTGCCATCGACAAGCTGGGCGTTATCTGGGCAGTAAGGACCCTCTCAGAGGCATCCATGGAGATAACAGAGATGTACGAGCACAAAAAGGCAAGAGTCATAGACATCATAGAAATAACGATATCCGCCGCTCTTGCCGTGCTGCTTCTTATGAATCCCTTCCATCACTTCAGCTTCCACGTACGCATCCTTGGTATTGAAATACTCATCTCAGCCTTCGTCAGGAGAAGAAGAAAAAGCGAAGGACAGTAGATCTGCTGCCCTCCGCTTTCTTCTGTTCACCAGCCGGTCATTTCTGCCGGCTGGTTTTTAATTTCATCAGTTTTACAAATACTCTTTCAATTTTTCCGGCTGGGGCATAGTGAAAATGACCAAGCCTTCAGTATGTTGTATTGGTTTGATTATTCCCTGCTGCGCTTCTTCATCCATGCGCCTGCCAGCACGAGTATTATGCCTGCAAGCAGCATCAGGTAAACCAGATCTCTGCGCATACCGGTCTGAGGAATTCCATAGAGAGGAACATCA
>JAEEPD010000247.1 GCA_016284575.1 Bacillota bacterium
AGTTGCCAACCCCAAGCTCGGTGCCATCGGTATCGTTCTTGCAAGCATCATGTTTGCTCTTTACAAGAACGGTCTGCTTGCATGGCTCCCGGGATCTCCTTCCTACGCCATCGTAATCGTAGCAGTATTCGGCACCATTCTCATCGGCCGCAAGATTGCTGCCCCTAAAGCAGCAAATAAGGAATAGAATCCGTCAGGTTAGTTACAAATTGTATTAAGTAACATAAAAAGGAGTAATCAAATGAGCAAAGAGTCTTTAATCAGCAAAGTTCAAAGCGTAAGCCAGGACCTTACTGATATCACTCTGGAAATGTGGCGCAATCCGGAGACCGCCCTTGAGGAATTTAAGAGCAGCAAGCTCCTGAGCGACTACATGAAGAGCCAGGGATTCGAGATCAAGAGCATCCCGAACAACCCCACCAGTTTCATAGCCGAATTCGGTTCGGGCAAACCTATCTTGGGCATTCTGGGAGAGTATGACGCTCTGCCCAAGCTTTCACAGAAGGTTTCTGCGGTAAGAGAGGCAGCCGATGGCAAGACTCTTGATGACCCCGGCCATGGCTGCGGTCATAATCTGCTGGGCTGCGGCGGCGCAGGCGCAGCCATAGCCATCAAGGAAGCCATCGAAAAAGGTGAGGTCAAGGGCACCATCCGCTTCTACGGCTGCGCTGCAGAGGAAACTCTGGCAGGCAAGGGCATGATGGCAAGAGAAGGCGTATTCGATGACTGCGATGCATGCATCACCTGGCATCCTGCCTTCATGAACTCCCTCTGGGGCTGCAGCTTCCTGGCCATGAACTCCCTGAAGTTCAGGTTCAAGGGCCTCGCCGCACATGCGGCTGCTGCTCCCGATGCAGGACGCAGCGCTCTGGACGCAGTTGAGCTCATGGATGTGGGCGCCAACTACCTGAGAGAGCACGTGAACGAAAAGGTAAGGATCCACTATGCCATCACCAACGGCGGAGGCCTTCCCAACACCGTTCCTCCCGATGCAGAGGTCTGGTATTATGTACGCGCTCCGAAGAGAGCCGACGTAAAGGCCACCACCGCGAGGCTGATCAAGATCGCAAATGGTGCGGCCGAGATGACCGAGACCACCATGAGCTACGAGCTGCTTGCCGGCTGCTATGATGTGGTATCCAACCATAAGATCGGCGATGTGATGCTTGAAAACATGAGATTCGTTGGCGGCCCCGGCTACGACGATGCTGACTATGCCTTCGCAGCTGAGCTTCAGAAGAACCTGACTCCCGAATCCAAAGCAGCCACCATCAAGAGCTACTATGCTCCCGAAGAGATAGCTGACATGGTACTGGCTGAAGGCGTTTACGACAACAATGACTATGGTCAGATCATGGCCGGGTCCACCGACGTTGGCGATGTCAGCTATATCTGCCCCACAGCCCAGATGATCGGCGCGACCCTTCCCGTTGGAATAGGCACCCACACCTGGATGGCCACCGCCTGCACTGGCAGCCCCATCGGCGTAAAGTCCATGATCTTCATGGCTAAATCCCTTGCATGCACCGCTTATGATCTGATGACCAAGCCTGAGCTGCTGGATGCTGCAAAGGCAGAATTCAAGAAGAGCGTGGGCGACTTTAAGTACGTTTCCGCCTGGGACGAGAAGGAGTAACTAAAAATGACCGGCAGTAAAGATCTTCTTTACAGTGTTTTTGAACACATACACGAGAACCCTGAACTGTCGCTGCAGGAAACCCGGACCTCCGGGTTTCTTGCATCTCTGCTGAAAAAAAGCGGATATGAGCTGACGGAGGGCATAGGCGGGACCACCGGGGTCCAGGGTGTTATAGATTCAGGAATGCCCGGGCCCTTCCTGGTGCTTCGCGCGGACATGGACGCGCTTCCCTATGTGGAGGACGGTAAGACCGTCGCAAAGCATACCTGCGGCCACGACGGACACTGCGCCATGGTAATGACTGCGGCTGCATATCTGGCAGAGCAGGGGATAGGCCGGGGAAAGCTTGGCATACTGTTTCAGCCTGCTGAGGAGGTCCACGGAGGCGCTGTTATGATGTCTGAAAGCGGCGCGCTGGATCAGGTTGACGAGATGATAGGCCTTCATATAAGGCCGAAGGACGAGCTCAGCTTCGGCACCGCATCCTCGGCCCTGTATCACTCCGCAGGAGGCATGTGCTATATCACCGTAAAGGGCAGGGAAGCCCATGGTGCCAGACCCCATCAGGGCATAAACGCGATAGAATGCGCAGCTCAGATCATACAGGCTGTTAACAGCATAAAGCTGGACCCAAGGGTGAGCCATTCTGTCAAGGTCACCTCCATAAGCGGAGGCGGGCTTGCGGCCAACATCATCCCCCAGGAATGCAAAATGGTCTTTGACCTTAGAAGCCAGAACAATCCGGTGCTGGAGGATATGGTCGCAAGGATGAGAGCTGCAGCCGAAGGTACTGCGGCCGCCTTCGGTGCGGAGCTTGATATAAGCTTCAAAACCTATCCTGCAGCTGAATTCGACCAGGAGATGGTTGAGCTGATGCACAGGGCTATCGAAAAGGTCCTGGGCGAGGGAAAGGACGCGGGACCCATCTACAGTCCCGGTGGAGAGGACTTTCATCAGTACAGGAAGAAGCTCCCCGGCGTTAAGACTGCCTTCATAGGCGTGGGTGCCGAGGCTGTCCCCGGTCTTCACGCGGTGAACATGAGCTTCCGCCATGAGGCGCTGGAGCACGGCGCTGACATCCTTATAGAGGCTGTGAAAGAAAGGCTGTGCAAATAGCAGGTCAAATCTGATGCACGTGACCCGCAGCATTATGGACTGCGGGTCTTTTATTGGGATATCCTCAAAAAAGCTTTCGCAAACCACCATATCTTGTGGTACAAAAGGCTGCTTTGTGCTATACTATTTTGATTATTGAGAGGATCCCCTTAGCGAATGGTATTCAGCAGCTTTGATTTCTTACTGAAATTCTTGCCCATATTCTTAGTGGCGTACTATCTGTGTCCGGAAAAGCACAGAAACGTATGCATTTTTGGCTTCAGCCTGGCCTTTTATGCCTATGGAGCCATCAAAACGCCGCTGTACATTCTGCTCATAATCGTATCCCTTGGCTTCAACTACATCGCAGGCATACAGCTGCGGGAAAACGGAAAGCACCGCCGCCTTTGGTTCGTGGCTTCGCTTATCTTCAATTTCGGCTGGCTGCTGCTGTTTAAATATTCGTATTTCCTGCACCTGCTGCCTTTCCAGCTGGTGCTTCCCATAGGCATAAGCTTCTACACCTTCCAGACCGTCTCCTACCTGGCGGATGCCTACAGCCTTAAGGTGAAGCCGGAGAAGAGTATCCTTCGGCTCAGCACCTATATAATCATGTTCCCTCAGCTCATTGCGGGGCCCATAGTGCGCTTTTCCGATGTGCAGTTTCAGCTCAGGAACCGCCAGTATAAGCTGCCGCGCATCATAGACGGCGTGAGGGTCTTCGTTATAGGCCTGTCCCTTAAGGTGGTGCTTGCCAATCAGATCGGGGCTATATGGAGCGACGCAAGCATGATAGGCTACGATTCACTTTCAGTGCCCTATGCCTGGCTTGCCATGACCGCCTTCAGCCTGCAGCTCTATTTAGATTTCTGGGGTTATTCCCTTATGGCCATCGGTCTTGGCCGCATGATAGGCTTTGAACTGCCCACAAACTTCGACAGCCCTTACTGCTCCATCAGCGTATCCGAGTTCTGGAGGCGCTGGCACATCACCCTGGGCAGCTGGTTCAGGGAATATGTATACATTCCCCTGGGCGGAAACCGCAGGGGAAAGGGCAGGACCTATTTCAATCTCTTCGTGGTCTGGCTTCTGACAGGCATCTGGCACGGCGCCAACTGGAACTTCCTGCTCTGGGGCCTGCTGCTTTACTGCTTCATTGCCATCGAGAGGCTGTGGCTGGGCGAAAAGCTGGAAAAATGCAG
>JAEEPD010000248.1 GCA_016284575.1 Bacillota bacterium
TATCCTGATATGTACGACATTTTTAATGCGCTCAGGGCTACGCCCTACAGCAGGGTGAAGGCCGTGATCCTGGGGCAGGACCCTTATCACGAGCCCGGTCAGGCCCACGGCATGTGCTTTTCCGTAAAGCCCGGCGTGCCCCTGCCTCCCTCCCTGCAGAACATCTACAAAGAGCTTAAGGACGACATGGGCATTGAGCCCGCGAAAAACGGCTATCTGGTGCACTGGGCAGAGCAGGGAGTGCTGCTCCTCAATACGGTGCTCACGGTGCGGGAGCATCAGGCTAATTCCCACAAGGGGAAGGGCTGGGAGATACTTACGGACAGGATCATCGAGCTTCTGGGCCAGAGGCAGCAGCCCATGGTCTTCATACTCTGGGGCGGCAACGCCAGGAGCAAGAAGCCTCTGATCATGAACCCTCAGCACTGCATAATAGAATCGGTACATCCAAGCCCCTTATCAGCCTACAACGGCTTCTTCGGGTCTCACCCCTTTTCACGCTGCAACAATTTTCTTCGGGCTAACGGCCAGGAACCCATCGACTGGAGAGTAGAATAGACATGAAAGACAATTACGAATCCTGCATGCTCTGCGGCAAGCCACTGGTTTATTTCACCGATGCCAGGGAGATGACCTGCGCCGTATGCGGAAAGAAATTCATGAGCAATGCCTGCTGCGAGGACGGTCACTTTGTCTGCGACAGCTGTCATTCCAAAAAAGGCAGAGCTGTTATACTTCATTACTGTCTTAACAGCGATTCAAAGAATCCTGTATTCATAATGCAGGAAATAATGAAAAACCCCATGATACACATGCACGGGCCGGAGCATCACGTGCTGGTGGGGGCTGCGCTGATCACCGCCTTCAAAAACAGCGGTGGTCAGATAGACGACTTCAAGAATGCTCTTGAGATCATGGACCTCAGGGGCGGAAGCTATCCCGGCGGCTCCTGCGGCCTCTGGGGCTGCTGCGGAGCTGCGGTAAGCACCGGTATGTTCGTCAGCATCGTCACCAAGGCCACTCCCCTTACCACAAAAAGCTGGGGCCTGTCAAACCTGATGACCAGCCGTGCTCTGGCAAAAATTGCGGAGCTGGGCGGTCCCAGATGCTGCAAGAGGGACTCCTTTACTGCATGTATGGAGGCTATAGACTTTGCAGCAGAAAACCTTGGTGTGCAGATGGAAAAGCCGGATGACATAATCTGCGGCTTCTTTGAGCACAACAAAGAATGCAAGGGCATAAGTTGCCCCTTCAATCCGAATTACAAGGGGCGCACAAGCTCCGGACAGGAGGCTGAATGAAAGATCTGAAAGATAACTGCCGGCTGGCCTGCGTTCAGGCGGAGCCGGTGATGTTCGATAAAAAGGCGTCTCTTGAGAAGGCGCTGAGGCTGACCGACGAGGCGGCGGCAAAGGGCGCCGAATTCGTCGTCTTCCCCGAGCTCTTCATACCCGGGTATCCTCTGAAGCTTACATTTGGCTTCACCGTGGGATCCCGCACGGAGGCCGGCAGGAAGGACTGGAAGCGCTACTACGACAATTCCATGCTGTGGGACGGCCCGGAGGCCCGGGCCCTGGCGGACAAGGCCCGTGAAAAGGGCGTATACCTTAGCATAGGCTATTCCGAGCGTGACGCCGTCACAGCCACGCTGTATAATTCGAATCTTATGATAGACCCAGAAGGCGTCATCCTGAACCACAGAAAGCTGAAGCCCACAGGCAGCGAGCGGGTGGTCTGGGGCGAGGCCTATCAGGACTATTTCCCCGTCATGCAGACCCCCTGGGGCCCCGCGGGGAACCTGATCTGCTGGGAGAGCTACATGCCCCTTGCCAGGGTCGCCCTGTACCAGAAGGGCATAAGCATCTACATTTCTCCCAACACCAATGACAATCCCGAATGGCAGGACACGGTGCGCCACATAGCCATAGAGGGTCACTGCTTTTTCGTCAACTGCAACATGCTGATCCGCAAGTCTTCCTATCCTGCGGATCTGGCCTGCCATGAAGAAGTCGATCCTCTGCCGGAAATCGTCTGCCGCGGCGGCAGCAACATCATCGACCCCTTCGGCCATCCCGTGACCGACACCCTATGGGACGAGGAGGGCATACTATACGCTGATCTGGACATGCAGAAGGTGCCCGCAGCCAAGATGGAGCACGATGTGGCCGGCCACTACGCAAGGCCCGACGTGCTGGAGCTGGTGGTGAACGATCCCGAGTATTACGGCGACGGCTTTGAATTCTGATAAGATTCAACAGACATACAGGAAGGATGGACCATCCCATGGATGAAGCAAAAAGGCCGCTCATAGGAATCACCTGCAACTACGATCCCACGGACCGTGTGGGCATCTATTCCAATCTGGGTACCAAAGGGCAGGACATGAACTACGTGGCCCTGGACTATGCGGACTGCATAGCAAAGGCAGGCGGCGTTCCTGTTTTCGTTCCCCAGTATAAATCCCCGGAGCTGGCGGAAGAGCTTGTTTACCGACTTGACGGTCTGCTGGTATCAGGAGGCGACGACGTGGATCCAGCTCTCTACGGAGAAGCAGAGGACGAAAACTCCCTGGGCGTGAATCCCGCCAGGGATCATCTGGATATAGCCCTCATAAAGGCTGCGGTCAGCCGGAAAATGCCGCTGCTCGGCATATGCAGGGGAACGCAGATCATAAACGTGGCCTTCGGCGGCACGCTCCACAAGGATGTGGAGCAGGACGGCTTCAGACGCCACATGTTCATGGAAAATGACAGGAACGTACCGGTTCATACCATAAAGCTGGAGAAGGGAAGCCTTCTGGAGGCCGTTTACGGCAGGGACAGGGTTGAAGTGAACAGCTTCCATCATCAGGCCGTAAAGGATCCCGGGCAGGGCGTTGCTATAAACGGATATTCGGAGGACGGTGTGCCGGAGGTGATACAGCTGGCGGAAGGTCATCCCTTCAGCGTGGCAGTGCAATGGCATCCAGAGATGATGTTCGACTCAGAAGAACAGGCAAAGCTTTTCAGAGCCTTTGTTGCGGCCTGCAGAGGCTGATCGATACGGTTATAAACACAGGAAAGAAACGGAGAATGGATCCGGAGAGGCATTCAATTGATACAGGACATTTATCCTTCGAAATTTGACAACAGTTTTAAAAACATAAAGCCTCAGGCGGGGGACAGGGTGATCTCTTTCAGGGGCGAGGAGCTGCTCACGGCGGTGGACCCTGAGACCAACGAGCTCAGCTTTCCGGACTGGAGCCTTTTTGATCAAGATACAAAGCGCATCTACATCTTTTCGATAGATGAGCAGCGCTGTTTCATGGCCTTCGGCGCAGAGTCTGAGCCTGAGGGCTTCGGCTTTCATCCCATGGCGGAGCTCAGGCGCCTTAAGATGGCTTCGAATCTGAGCATGTTTGCCGCCTTCAGCGCCTATCATCTGCATAAATGGTATGCCTCCAGCAGATACTGCGGAGCCTGCGGAGCTGAAAACGAATTCGACAGCAGGGAACGTGCTATGCGCTGTCCTAGTTGCGGAAACATCATCTACCCGCGGATCAATCCTGCGGTGATCATTGCCGTACGCAATGGCGACAAACTCCTTCTGACCCAG
>JAEEPD010000249.1 GCA_016284575.1 Bacillota bacterium
CACCGCATCGATGATCTCTGGGCTCTGACCTCCAGGATACTGGCCATACAGCCTGACTACAAGGTATATCTTCGTCACGCGCCCTGCGTACCTAACTGGGAGACGAATCTGATCTTCAAGTGATATCGATGCTCAAAACGGAAAACAATATAGATATTCAAATAGATTAACATAATAATATTTATCAGGAGGTGGTATTTTGGACAAGAAATACATGGAATATGCCGTCGAGATGGCGGAAAAGCTGCTGGCTATAGACAGCCCATCGGGCTACACAAAGGATGCTCAGGACTGGCTGTCGGAGCGCTTCACAGAGCTGGGATATAAGAACTGGCGCCCTGTAAAGGGCGGCGTCATCGCTGATCTTGGGGGCGAGGGTGACGGCCTGCTGCTGGCGGCTCACTGCGACACTCTGGGCGCCATGGTCCACGAGATCAAGGGCAGCGGAAGGCTTAAGATAACCAATGTCGGCGGCCTGGTGGCGTCCAACGTGGAGACCGAGAACGTCCGCGTACGCACCAGAGGCGGCAAATGCTACGAGGGTACCATACAGCTGGTCAACGCCTCCTCCCACGTAAACAAAGACGCCCGCACCGCGGAGCGCAGCTGGGACAGCGTTGAAGTGGTGCTGGATGAGAACGTCAAAAACGCTGACGACGTCCGCGCTCTTGGCATAGAAAACGGCGATTTCGTCTGCGTTGAGCCCCGGTTCAGGGTCAGCGGGGATGGCTACATCAAGAGCCGCTTCCTGGATGACAAGCTCTCCGCCTCCATTCTTCTTGCCTACGCAAAATATCTGAAGGACAGCGGAAAGAAGCCAAACTGCCATCTTTACATGTTTATGACCGTCTACGAGGAGGTGGGCTTTGGCGCATCCTCCAGCATCCCGGAAGGGGTCACCGATGTGATCAGCGTGGACATGGGCTGCGTGGGCGAGGGGCTCAAGTGCACCGAGCGGCAGGTCTCCATCTGCGCCAAGGATTCCGGCGGGCCTTACAATTACGAGCTGACCAACCGGCTGATCGAAGCCGCGAAGAAGGAGGGCGCTGACTATGCCGTTGATATCTATCCCTTCTACGGCTCCGACGTTGAGGCCTCTCTCAGGGCGGGCTTTGACATCCGCCACGGGCTGATCGGTCCGGGCGTTTATGCCAGCCACGGCTACGAAAGGAGCCACAAGGACGCTGTTTATGCGACCCTGAAGACGCTGAAGGGTCTGCTGGAAGATTAAAAATATGAGCCGAAGCGCAGGAACATAAGGGAAAGCGGGCTTTGGCATTATCAAACAGGAGGAAATAATGACACCGGTAATCGATAAATTTTTAAGGTATGTACAGGTCTGGACCACCAGCATGTCCGACCAGGAGCAGTTCCCCAGCACCGAGCGCCAGAAGGATCTGGGCCGCATGCTGGTGGAGGAGCTGAAGGCCATGGGCGCAGCCGATCCCCACATGGACGAAAACGGCTACGTTTATGCCTATATCCCTGCCACTTTCAAGGCAGACGAGCCCGGCAGCGAAGGGCCCATCGTCGGCTTCATCGCCCACATGGATACCTCGGAGGCCGCATCCGGCAAGGACATCAAGGCCAGGATAGTCGAAAATTACGACGGAAAGCCAATTCTGCTAAATAAGGAGCTGGACATCTGGTCCGACCCCAAGGCCTATCCCGAGCTGCTGCACTATGTGGGCCAGGACCTGATCGTCACCGACGGCACCACTCTGCTGGGCGCTGACGACAAGGCCGGAATAGCCGAGATCATGGCCATGGCGGAGTATCTGCTGGCTCATCCGGAGATAAAGCACCGCCGCATCCCCGTCGCCTTCACCCCTGACGAGGAGGTGGGCAGGGGCGTGGACTTCTTCAACCAGAAGACCTTTGCCGCGGACTTTGCCTACACCGTTGACGGCGGCGCCGCAGGGGAGATCGAGTACGAGAATTTCAACGCCGCATCCGCCAAGATAAAGATCCACGGCACCAGCGTGCATCCCGGCTCTGCCAAGAACAAGATGAAGCACGCAGCCCTGATCGCTATGGAATTCCAGGGCCTGCTGCCCCGCTTCGAGGATCCCGCAGCCACCGAAGGCCGTGAAGGCTTCTATCATCTGATAACCATAAGCGGCGACTGCGAAAATGCTGAGATGAGCTACATTATCCGCGACCACGACATGGCTAAATTCGAGGCGAAGAAGGCCTTTATCCAGAAGTGCGCTGAGTTCATCAACGAAAAGTACGGCGCCGGCACCCTGGAATGCCAGGTCCGGGACGGCTATTACAACATGATAGAGCAGATAAGGCCTCACTGGCACCTGATCGAAAACGCTCAGGAGGCTATCAGAGCCTGCGGCCTGGAGCCCATCTCCATGCCCGTTCGCGGCGGCACCGATGGCTCCCGCCTCAGCTATGAGGGACTGCCCTGCCCGAACCTTGGAGTCGGCGGTCACAACTGCCATGGCCGCTTTGAGTTCGCCTGCATCCAGTCCATGGAAAAGAGCGTGGAGATCCTGAAGAAGATAGTGGAGCTCTACAGCAAGTAGTGCTTAAGGGGCGGTCCGGAAATTCTAATGGATGCAAACTGAAAAATGTGACAAAGAGAACCGTCCCCAATGTCACACTTACACGAAAAAACGACCGGTCCACGCCGGTCGTTCGCTTTTTTTGCATCTATGCCTTGCTCTTCTTTATGTAATCCGTAACGTATTTGATCGTCACTATGATGGCCAGCAGCTCCATCACGAAGCTTATCTGGAAGGGCAGCAGCTCGTTTATGTTGTACATCAGGCCGGACACCAGGCCGCCGATGCAGTTGGCCAGGTAGTTCACCGACTGGTAGAAGCCCATCAGCACGTTGCTGGTGCCTTCCTTGGCGCTGGAGGCGGTGATGTTCTGGTAGATCGGCGTGCGGATGACGGTTATCAGGCTGAAGAACACGTAGCAGGCCACCAGGGGATAGAAGCTCTTGAATACCAGCATCAGCCCGAAGGGGATGGCGAAAACTATCTGCAGAGGCAGGATGAACTTCTTAAGATCCAGCTTTCTGATGACCCACATGGTGAAGGTGGAGTTCAGCAGCAGGCCGCCCAGGGCGATGATCACCTTGATGGTGCCGTTGTAGCTGGAGGGCAGGCCGAAGTGAGCCTTGATGTAGTACTGGAATTCCTGCTCGGTGCAGATCTGGCCGATCACAGCAAGGATGATGCCGATGAAGAAGATCACCAGCTCCTTAGTCATGAAGTTTTTAGCCTCGGCAAAGGCTGCGAAGGGGTTCACGGACTTGAGACTCAGCGCCTTGTCCGGCTTCTTCTTGTAGAAGGTATCGTCGATCATGCCGGCGGCTACCATAAAGCCTGTCACCAGCAGGGTGATGACCGTCACGATAAAGGTAAAGTTTACAGAGACCAGGCCAAGCATGACGCATACAAAATAGCCTCCGGCGCCGCAGACGGTGGAGATGGTGGCGTAGGTGGTCAGGTACTTGGCGCGGATGTATTTGTCCTGATTGGTGTTGATGATGTAATTGGTGATGGCTGTGAAGGCTCCGCTGGAGAAGCAGCCCGCGAACATGCGGCCTGCGATGACCATGGCTTCGTTCTGCGCCAGGCCGAAGATGCTCTGGCCTACGGCGTAGCCCACGGCGCAGATCATGACGATCCTTCTCGCCTGCATGTAGTTGCACATCTGGCCCCAGAAGGTGGACATCATGAACATGGTGAACATGGCTGCGGCAAAGGCTATGCCGAACATGGAAGCGTCGAGGCCTCTTTCCACGATGAGGGTGGGGGTGACGGGATGGATGAAGCTGCAGGCCATGGTGAACACTGCAAGGGGGATAAACAGGGCAAGAATGCTCTTGCTGTTCGGATTTCTTTTTTCAGACATGATAAAACCTCGGTTTCTCGTTAATTCTAAAGAATTATTATAATACAGAAATTGCGATTGAAAAGTATTTTTTTAGGTGTATAATAACGCTTTAATGAAGAGAATCGATAAAGTTTTGGAATAGGAGAGGGGGCTTTCCCCGGAAAAACAGATTGAACAGGAATAACGACCTTACAGAAGGCATAATATGGAAAAAGCTGCTGGTGTTTGCGCTGCCCATTATAGCGGGCAACATCTTTCACCAGCTCTACAACGCTGTGGACGCCATAGTTGTGAGCAAATTCGTGGGAACAGCGGCTCTTGCTTCCGTCGGCGGAAGCGCCGCGAATATAATGAATCTGGTCATCGGCTTTTTTATTGCGCTCTCCAGCGGCGCCACCATAGTTCTGGCCCAGCAGTACGGTGCTAAGAACTACGAGGCTGTGTCCAAGGCCGCTCATACGGCGGTGATCTTCTGCATTTTTGCAGGGCTTGGTACCTCCGCCGTCTGCATCCCCTTTGCGCCGAACATGCTGCATCTTCTGAAGGCCCCCGCCGACACCATCGATGGCGCGACCCTCTACCTTAGAATAATATTCACCGGGGCTTTCTTTACCCTGATGTTCAACATGGGCTCCGGCATCCTCAGGGCTGTGGGGGATTCCAGGCGTCCCTTCATCTACCTTTGCGTCAGCTGCCTTACGAATATCGCCCTGGACCTGCTGTTTGTGATCTTCTTCCGCATGGGAGTTGCCGGGGTCGCCATAGCTACGGTCCTGTCCCAGGCTCTGTGCACCGTGCTGGTGCTGATCCGCCTCTTTACAACAGACGAAAGCTATAAGCTCAGCCTTAAGAACATGCGCTTTGACGGAGTCATGTTCAAAAATATGATGCGCATCGGCATTCCTTCTGGCAT
>JAEEPD010000250.1 GCA_016284575.1 Bacillota bacterium
TGCTGGAGACCATGATGTCCGAGGATGTGGCCTGGATCATTCTGGTGGCGTCCCTTATGGGCAGCATAATAGCACTGATAGACAAGGTGGGCGGAGCCTACGCCTTCGGCGAATGGGTGGCAAAGCGGGCTAAAACAAAGGAGTCCGTCCTGATGTGGACCTGGCTCCTGGGCTTGGTTATTTTCATCGACGATTATCTGAACGCGCTGGTCATCGGCTCCTGCATGGCTCCCCTTACGGATAAGAGGAAGAGCTCCAGGGAGTTCCTTTCCTTTATTGTTGACTCCTGCGCGGCCCCTGCCTGCGTGCTGATCCCCTTGTCCACCTGGGGCGTTTTCGTCGCCAAGATACTGGAGACAAACGGCTGGGCACCCGAAGGCGAAGGCCTGGTCTACTTCATCAAGACCATACCCTACGATTTCTATGCCTGGGTGGGCCTGCTTATAGTGCCGCTGTTCATCTTCGGGAAGATAAAGCATTTCGGACCCATGAAGCGTGCCGAGGAGAGAGTTGCTGCGGGCGGACCCGTGGCGCCGGAGGGCTCCGAGCGCATCGATATCCGCGGAGACGGCAGCAGCGAGATCCCCAAAGATCCCAAGCTCTACAACTTCTTCGTCCCCATCCTGGCTCAGATCATCCTCACCATTATCCTGGACGTGGATGTGGCTAAGGGCATCTACGCCACACTGATACTGATGTTCGTGTTCTATCTGGCCCAGGGCGTCATAACTCCTCTGGAATTCTGGGACACCTCCATCCACGGCATGAAGAACATGCTCACATCCATAATGCTCATGGTGCTTGCCT
Organism: Bacillota bacterium; assembly: GCA_016284575.1. Classification (GTDB taxonomy): domain Bacteria; phylum Bacillota; class Clostridia; order Peptostreptococcales; family Anaerovoracaceae; genus RGIG2707. The sequence continues at coordinate 808 of JAEEPD010000250.1, forward strand.
TCCTGTTCGCCGCCATGAACGAGCAGATCGGCTTCACCTATTACATGATCAACAGCGCTTCCCGCTGGATGACTCCGCAGCTGATGCCGCTCATAGTGTTCCTCATCCTTTCGGTAGAGGAGTTTGTGACGGGCACCAACTGGGGCATGTATGTAATCGCTCTGCCCATAGTCATTCCCCTGGCCCAGGCGCTGAATGCCAATGTCGCTCTCTGCGTGGCGGCTGTAATCTCCGCAGGCGTATTCGGAAGCCATATCTGCTTCTATTCCGACTGTACCGTCATCAGCTCCGCAGCCTGCGGCTGCGACAATTTCGCTCACGCCAGATCCCAGGCCCCCTACGGCATACTCTGTGCAGGCATCTCTGCACTGCTCTTCCTTGTGGGCGGCTTTGTATTCTAGATAATACGAAATAATACGAACCTGTGAAAAAAGCCTTACGCGGCGCTTTGCAGCACCCGTAAGGCTTTTGAATTTGTCTGATTATATGGACGAAGCTTACTTTACGATCTGTCCGTAGAAGAGAAGCTCAGGGGCTTCGCCGCCGGTCACAAGGGCGAAGCTGAAGGGTCTGTCGGCCGTGAATTCCCTGGGCTCCTCGGGCTTTGGCATTGCTGAGGTGGCCCTTACCATGATGGCAGTGACCGCTGCAGCCTCTATGCCGTCCTCATCCAGCTTTATCTTGGACTTCTGGATGATGTCCGATATGAACCAGTCGGCTCCCTCGCACAAGGCGGAGAAGTCCGCGCTGCCGTCCTGCCTGAAGGGCAGATCGGCGCCCCTCGCAGCCAGAAACTCCACGAATTCCTGATGCTCAAAGGATGTGTCCACATCGAACTTCGGGAGCTTTACTATTACCTCGCAGTATTCCGCCTGGTCCATTTTATCCTTCAGCCCTTCGGCGCTTCCGAGCACGAACACCGCATTGATGCTTCCGTTCATGGGTATCACCACCAGCTGGGTGTTTTCATCCTCGTAATAGGCGTATTTGGACCGCTGCTTCATGAAGTCCTTTTTGACCACGCTGCCGTCCAGGCAGGTGAAGTCCTCCTGCTGGGTGAAGCCCTCCTCGAAGCGGTTAAGCCAGCTGGTCCTGAGATACAGGGCGTTGATCAGAACTGATGCCTCTTCTGAAAGGTCGTCAGCGATGACCGGGATCATGCCGTGGGTCTTTTCGTCGCACCAGCCGTTGACTTTATCCGTGATGCTGGCGCTGTCCGCTTCGTTTGCCTCTGCGGCGTAATGCTCTGCCACATAGGTCTTGTAGGAAGCCTTCATTTTTCCGGGCTTGTCGGTATTGTGCCATACGGAATTGGCTATCTCAAAGGCTCCGTCCGGCCCCTTTGCATCGGGCTCCATGTATTCCTTGTTGCGTTCAAAGTCCTGTTTCTCTGCATCCAGCTGCTGGGCGAAGCGCTGTATGGATCCATTGAGAGAGCCGTACCAGGCGTTCAAGTCCTCGACGCTGTCAAAGCCTGCGGCTTTGAGGAGCTGCTCCTTTGTTTTTCCCTCGGCACCGGATACGGCAAGGGCCAGGGCGGCCTTAAAGGAGGCGGGTGAGAGCATGTAGTTCTGCTGCCTGAAGCCCGCAGCATCTATGAAATTCACAAGATCGGTCTCAAACTGTCCGAAGCCCATGTCCATCTTGCGCTTCACCTCTGTCTGCTTTACAGGCTCATTCGTCCCTGCGTAGGTGGTGTCCGGAGCAGCTGCTCCGCTGCTCTCAGCCTTGCCCTCATCCGCCTTGTTTACAGGTGTCTGGGGCGTAAAGGCGGCAACCGGTGTGTCCGAGGGCGTCTCCGAAGATCTCTCCTCGCTTTCCGTATTTCCTGCCGTCTGCGCCGGCTTGCTGTCTGTCAGATGATCGTCCTTCTGAAGGGACTGGAGCAGGGCTCCGCTGCTTTCTGCGGCTGCTTCGTCATCCTCGGTCACTCCCTCGGCGGCATCCGCAGTCTCAGTCTCCTGAGCCAGGGATTCCATTGCCTGAGGTGCCTCCGCAGCATTTTCTGCGCCTTTGGATGCCGTAAAATTCGGTATCCCGCCCCGCAGGGCTATGCTTACGCCAAGGAAAACGCAGAGGCAGGCAGCAAGCACCGGCAGAGCCTTTGAAAAGCGTCTTCCTCCTCTGCCTGCAGTTCCGGCTTTCCTCTGGCCTGCAGCCGCAGCCTCGGCCTTCTGGTATCCTGAAGCCGCGGCATCCGGGCTGTAGGGGTCTGCATCCAGTATCAGATCGTCGCTGATCTCCCCAAGACCATCGACCAGGCGCTCCGCAGCCTTAAGCTGCGCTTCGCCTATATTTTTTCCCGGAGCCTCGATGCCCGGTCCCCTTGTTATCTCTTCTCTGCTCATATCCCGTAACCCTCTTTGTCCAAATACTCCCTTAGCCTGTTTCTTGTCCTGTGCAGCAGCATCTTGACCTTGCTTTCGGAAAAGCCCTGTCTTTCGGCTATCTCCTTTACATCCAGCAGGTACCAGTAGCGCTGGATGAACACCCTTCGGGGCTCATCCTCCAAGCCTTCAAGGAAGCTGCTGAGTATGCCGCCCAGCTCCTTCCCCTCCACGGCCCGCTCCACGCTTTCGGGGGATGCTATGCACTCAGCCAGCTCCTCCACCGCCAGCTCATAGCCAGCGGTCTCTCCGCCCCGCCTTTTGGCCTGCTTCATCCGGATGCGGTCCAAGGACAGGTTTCGGGTGATCTTCGCAAGAAATGCCTGAAGGCTGGCCGGCCGCTGGGGCGGGATCGCGTTCCAGGTCCTGAGCCAGGTGTCGCTGACCACTTCCTCGCTGTCCTCGGCGTTTTTAAGCACACCAAAAGCGATGGTGTGGCAGTAGGCGCCGTATTTTGACTGGCTCTCTGCTATGGCCTGCTCGGAGCGGTCCCAGTAAAGTTGTACTATCTGCTGGTCATTCATGAATGCTGTAAAATAGACTGAATAAAAGGCCTCTCACCAATAGAGACGGCAAAAGAGGCCCGGGGTTACAACTGATTATTCGATTTCCGCTGTGAATGCGCTGCTGGAGGCATCCGAGGGGAAGCTGAGCCCGCCTCTGGGGGACAGGCTGTACTTCAGGATCTGAGGGCCTTCCGGCAGGCAGCTGCGCTTGAACTGCTGGCTGAAGAATCGCCTGAGGAAGTTCTTAAGCCACTTTTTTATGGTTTCCTTATCGTATATGAAGTCTGACTCGGCGGCGGTGGGGGAAGGATTCGGCTTGCAGAAGGCCGCCTCCGCGGCTGCAAGGATCTCCCTGGGGCTTTCGCCCTCCATGAAGTGATAGAGGAAGAAGTCGTGAAGCTCGTAGGGCCCGATCTTATCCTCCGTTACCTGAGCTATCTGGCCGTTTTCGTCCGGGGGCAGCAGCTCCGGGGATATGGGTGTGTCCAGTATGTCCTGAAGGGCCGCCGCCAGCTCATCGGTGCGGCCCGTGGCTACGGGCCAGCTGCCATCAAGTATCTGCTTTTTCGCATAGGCAATGCAGGCTCTGACAGCGGTCTTGGTGAGTCCGCCGTTGGCACAGTACATGGACATGTGGTCTCCGTTGTAGGTACACCAGCCAAGGGCCAGCTCCGACATGTCGCCGGTGCCAACCACCAGGCCGTTGTGCATATTGGCCAGATCCATCAGTATCTGGGTGCGCTCCCTGGCCTGGGAGTTTTCGTAGCAGGCGTCGTAGTTCTTCGGATCCTGACCTATGTCTCTGAAGTGCTGCTCCACCGCTGGAACTATGGAGATATCGTAATGGGTGCAGCCAAGGGCTTCGGATATTATATCCGCGTTGCTTCTTGTACGGCTGCTGCTTCCGAAGCCGGGCATGGTGACGGCGATGATGTCCGACGCCGGCTTATCCAGCTTGCTGCAGGCCTTTGCTGCTGCAAGGAGGGCCAGAGTGGAATCGGAGCCGCCGCTGACGCCAATTATAAAGCGCCTGCCGTAGCTTCGCACGAGCCTTTCTGCAAGGCCTGTGGCCTGGATCTCAAGAGCCTCGGCGCAGAAGCTGTCCAGCGCTGCAGGGTCCTTTGGCAGCCAGGGGTTCCGCTCGCCGCAGGCTGCGGGCTCCTTGGGCTTTTCGAAGTTCGCATTCCTTAGGAGCACCTTCTCATAAGGGCTTTCCGGGAGCATGGCGGATGCCACCAGCAGGTTGTCGCTGGCAAAGGGCTTTGTCTCCTCCAGCAGCTTTCCGCACTGAAGCGCCGCGCACCAGCCGTCATAGATCCCGTCGGCTGTGGACTCTCCCGGGCTTGCATTGGTATAAATGACCGGTCCGGTCAGATATTTGCTTATCTCAAGGAGGAGCTTCAGTCTCTGAGCCCTGCTCCCCGCAAGGGCCGGGGATGCGTCCATGAAGATCAGGCCTTCAATGCCGTCCTCTTCCTTTTCTGCCCGCAGCCTCTGGATGAAGGCCAGCAGGCTCTCAAGAGCCTTTACTCCGAAGGCTGCTTTTCCCGCGCTTAGCAGCATGTACCTGCATTCCGGTGTCTCCAGGGCCTTGATGCTCTGGGCTGATTCTATCAGGCTCGCCTCGCCATTCTTAACATAAGCGGCGGCAACGGCAGCCTTATAGGGAAAGCCCGTCACAAGGAAGCGGTCCTTAAACAGAGCCTCCTTACTGCTTCTCTCCGACATGTAGCCCAGGGCCTCCATGGCCTTCTCATCCATGAAGCTCCGGCTAAGCCTTGCGGAGGTCATGCCTGCAAGGCTCGCGGCTGGAAATACTATGAGTCCCGCGCCTCTGCTTGCAGCTTCTCTTGAAATATCCACCTGCGCCCTGGCGTTGGCCTTTGGATCCATCAGCGTCAGCCTTGGGCAGGCTGCGGCTATCTTAAACTCTTTCATGGCGTTTCCTCCTGAAATCTTTCCCCAATAGTATAGCCCAAAACGATGCAAAAATCTCAAAAATAGTATATAATATTTGCCTGAATTATTATCCCGGACAGTTCAAAAAGGAGCAGAGGATTGAGCAAGGAATTCTATATAAATAATCTGCCGGAGGAAGGCAGCTTCACCGACTTTTACATGGTCCGCGCCGTGTCCCTTAAGCTGGGCTCCAACGGCAAGGTCTATCTGGACATGAATCTGGGGGACTCCAGCGGAGAGATCAACGGCAAGAAGTGGGATGTGAGCCCCGAGGAGGAGGCTGCCTTTTCGAAGATCAAGGAGGGGGACCTGGTAAAGGTCCGCGCCTCCGTCAACGAGTGGAACGGCACTAAGCAGCTCCGCATAGGCCGCATCAGAAAGTACGATCCCGACAGCGACAAGCTGGATGTGAGCGACTACGTAAAGGCTGCGCCGGAAAAGGGCACGGACATGTTCAATTACGTGCTTGAACGTGCATCGGCGATAGGCGATGAAGGCCTTAGAATAATGGCTGTGAAGTTCCTTCAGGACAACAGGGACAGGCTCCTTTATTATCCCGGGGCCATGAGGAACCACCACGCCGAGATGTCCGGCCTGCTGTACCACATCAAGCGCATGCTGATGATGGGCATACGCGCCTGCGAGGTCTACACCAACCTGGACAGGGACTGGATAGTCTGCGGCGTCATACTCCACGATATGGAAAAGCTCAACGAGATCGAATCCACAGAGCTTGGCGTCTCCCCCGGCTACAGCTTCGAGGGCAAGATGCTCGGCCATATAGCCCAGGGCGTTAAGGCTGTTGAGCTTATGGCAAGGGAGGTGGGACTCGAGGAGGAAAAGAAGATAATGCTCGAGCACATGATACTCTCCCACCACTACGAGCCGGAGTTCGGAAGTCCCGTAAAGCCCGTGTTCCCGGAGGCTGAGATGCTGCATTATCTCGACATGATGGATGCCAAGATGTTCGATTTCGAGGATGCGCTCTTCAATGTGGAGCCCGGAAACTTCTCCGAGCGCGTAAGAACGCTGGACGGCCGCATGCTCTATAAACCCACATTTAAAGAATAATTATTCCGAGGGGTGCCCTGGCGGCAGGACCCGTCGGAATGTACTTTGGCAATGAAACAGGCGATCGAGGGAAGCATAGAAAGGATCATATTCCAGAACGAGTCCAATGGCTACTGCGTACTGGCCTTCAGCACAAAGGAGGGCACCATTACCGCGGCTGGCCAGCTTCCCCTTGCCTCAAAGGGCCGCCGCTACCAGCTGGAGGGTGAATGGAAGAATCACCCCCGCTACGGCATGCAGTTTGCCTTCGGCAGCTTTTCGGAGCTGGCCCCGGATTCGGCGGATTCCATTGCGGCCTTTCTTTCCAGCGGCGTCATCAAGGGCATAGGTCCGGCTCTTGCGGAGACCATAGTAAGAGTCTTCGGCATGGATACCCTTAAGGTCATCTCGGAGGAGCCGGAGCGCCTGCTTCAGGTCCCCGGGATCGGAAAGACCAAGCAGCAGGCCATAGTGGAGGGCTACATGGCCCACAAGGGCTATGCGGACACGGTGCTGGAGCTGGGACCCTTCGGCCTCAGTCCCCATATGTGCCTTAAGCTTTATCAGCGCTTTGGCACAGAGGCTGCGGAGCTGGTCAGATCGAACCCCTACATCCTTATCGAGGAGCTGGACGGCGTAGGCTTTGCCAAGGCGGACAAGATAGCGGCGGGGCTCGGCATCCCAAAGGAGCACCCCACCCGTATACGCTACGGCATACTGGCGGCCTTGAACCGCATGATGGAGGACGGCAGCACCTTCATTTCCGAGAGCGAATTCACCGAGGAGCTGGCCCCCGTGCTGGAGGTCAGCCGGGAGACCATATCCGACGCCATCTTCGAGCTTGTAATGGACGGAGAACTCATAAAGGAGGACCTTCAGGGCAGCCGCATAGTTATGCTCCGAAGGATATACGAGGCCGAAAGGCGGGTGGCTTCAAAGCTTTACGCCCTGGCCCAGGCTCCCCTCACCCACATCAGCGGCAATGCGGAGAACATGATATCCCAAAGCGAGCGGATCAGCGGGATGAGCCTTTCCGAAAAGCAGAAGGGCGCTGTCATCATGGCCATTACCAGCGGCGTTTCCGTCATCACGGGCGGCCCCGGCACAGGCAAGACGACCATAATAAATACAATTCTCAGCATACTGGCGAACGCAGGGGTGCAGACTGCTCTTGCGGCGCCCACTGGCAGGGCTGCAAAGCGCATGAGCCAGGCCTGCGGCAGAGATGCCTCCACCATACACAGATTGCTGGAAGCCATGTATTCACCTGACGAGCAGCGCATGTACTTCGGCAAGGACAGGGACAATCAGCTGGACTATGACTGCATAATCGTGGACGAGATGTCCATGGTGGACATACAGCTCATGGACGCGCTGCTGGCTGCGGTCCGGGTGGGCACCAGGCTCATACTGGTGGGCGATGCGGATCAGCTCCCATCGGTTGGCCCGGGCAATGTGCTGAGGGACATAATCGACAGCGAAACGGTCAACGTGGCGAAGCTGACGGAGATCTTCCGTCAGGCCGAGGAAAGCGCCATCGTTGTCAACGCCCATGCCATCAACAGGGGCGAATACCCCTCCTACGGGACCAGAAGCTCGGACTTTTTCTTCCTTGAGCGGGAGGACCAGGCGGAGACCGCAGATCTTATATGCGAGCTCTGCAGCACCAGGCTTCCCGAATATTTTCAGGACCTGGACCCCCTGGAGGATATACAGGTCCTGGCACCCACCAAGAAGGACATGCTGGGCACCCTTGCCCTTAACAAGAGGCTGCAGGAGGTGCTGAACCCCGAAAGTCCCATGAAGCCCCAGATAAGTTTCATGGACCGGATCTTCCGTCTGGGGGACAAGCTTATACAGACCAAAAACGACTACATGCTGGGCTGGAGGAATATCAAGGACTTCAGTACGGGAGACGGCGTATTCAACGGCGACATCGGCATAGTCAGCGGAGTGGACAGGGAGGCAGGAAGGCTCCATGTGCTTTTCGACGGCGACAGGCTGGTGGAGTACGATTATTCAAATATGGAGGAGCTGGAACTGGCCTACGCGTTGACGGTGCATAAGAGCCAGGGCTGTGAGTTCCCTGTGGTGGTCATCCCCATGCTCAAATACCTGCGGGTCCTGACCACCCGCAACCTGCTCTACACCGCCCTGACGAGGGCAAAAACAGCGGTGGTGATAGTGGGCAGCAAACGCATCATGAATGCCATGGTGGACAACAATTCCGGGGCTGTCAGAAATTCCGGCCTGGCCTTAAGGCTCAGGGCGCTGTGGGATTTCGATCAGGAGCTGATGGGAGAGCTCCGCTGAGGCGCCCATCCGGAAAATTTTCTTAAAAACGACGGGCCGAGATACAAATGGCCAAGCTTATTCAGGGCATCGGAGCTTTTCTCGAGGGGCTTCTTGATGCTGTCTATCCGCAGAATATCTACTGCCTCTGCTGCGGCGATTCCATGGAAAACAGCCGCATCCACGGCATCTGCGACGTCTGCGCCGAAAAGATCGACTGGCGCACGGAAAACACCCTTAAAAGACATATGGAGGAGTTCGCCTTTGACGAGCTCTTTATGTGCTGCGTCTACGGCTTTTATCCGCGGCAGATAATGAGCCGCTTCAAGCTGGCGGGAAATCCCTACGCGGCCAGGCCCATAGGAAGGCTGCTGGGAGAGAGGCTCATGATGGAGGACATAAAGCCGGATGCCCTGATTGCCGTGCCCATGCATAAGGAAAAGCAGAAAAAGCGGGGCTTCAATCAGTCTGAGCTGCTTGCTGAATATGCCGCTAAGACCAGCGGCATCAGCTTTGTCCCAGGAGTGCTCCTGAAGCCCGAAAAGACTGCGTCCATGAGGCTTTCCGATGGCAGAGCAAGACGAAACCAGCTGGAGGGCAGCTTCGCCGTCTCCCCGAAATATCAGGAATGGGTCAAGGGCAGGGACCTGATACTGGTGGACGATGTGGTCACCACTGGAAGCACCGCCGATGCCTGCGCCCGCCTTCTAAAGGAGGCCGGAGCTGCAAGGGTAAGCGTGCTCTGCTTTGCAGGCACCTCTGGCTGGGAGCCAGACCCTGAGCGGGACCGCTGACCTGAGGAGAGGGTCAATCATTCGCCTATCTCAAGACTGTACAAAATACTGGATGTTATTCGATAAATATATAACAATTTGTAATAAAGTATGGTACAATACCTATAGGAGAAAGTGAACTCTCCCATCTCCTTAATCGTTTATAACCTGAAAGGAGGTTTTACATAAATGAAGATCAACATCACCAGTAAAGGCCTGAACCCTGCAGAGAAGACTCTTGCAACCATCGAAAAGAAGCTTTCCAAGCTGGATAAGTACTTCGCGAAGGACACCGTTGCCAATGTGGTTCTTAAGAACGAAAAGGACAAAATGGTAAAACTCGAGGCCACCATCAGTGCCGGCGGACTTATCTTCAGAGCAGAAGAGGCAGGCAACGACCTCATCTTCTGTCTCGACAAAGTTATGGACAAGCTTTCCTCCCAGATGTCCAGATTCAAGGGCAAGCTAATCAGAAAGCACAAGGAGCAGAAGGAAGTACTTCTTTCCGAGATCCCCGATACCGCAGCTACTGCGGCGGAGGACGAGGAGGAGGTCAAGGTCGTCAAGACCAAGAGCTTCAGGATCAGCCCCATGCCTGTGGACGAAGCCATCATTCAGATGGAGCTTCTGAATCACAACTTCTACGTGTTCAGAGACGAAGAAAGCAACCATGTCTGCGTAGTTTACAAGAGAAAAGACGAAAGCTACGGCATGCTGAATATAGAAAACTGATGTATAAACGAAAGTTCGGAAAAGGTAAAACGTTTCCGGGCTTTCATGGGAGAACAATACAAAACGGCGGCTGCGGCCGCCGTTTTTCCTTGCAATTCTGCTAATTAATAGTAAAATAAAGTGATGTAGTATTTCTGTAAGAAAGGGGTCCTGATGAACCTTAACATACCTGCGATCCTGTCAAGCATAGGCTTCAGCGATGTTGTGGACGTGCTTATAATAAGCTTCCTGATCTACAAGCTGCTGGGCTATCTCAGAAATTCAAGGGCGGCACAGCTCTCCAAGGGCCTCGCCTTTATTGTGGCCGCTTTCTTTATCACCGACATATGTCATTTCTATGCCACCAAGTGGATCATCTCCCAGATCCTCAATGTAGGACTCATCGCCCTGGTCGTGGTCTTCCAGCCCGAGCTCAGAAGGGCGCTGGAGTACATGGGCCGCGGCAAGCTTCTGGGCGGCCGCCAGCTTAAGGTCAGCCAGGAGAGGGCATCCGAGATGGTAGGCGACATAGTCCGTGCCGTGGATTACTTCTCCCAGAAGAAGGAGGGCGCCCTCATCATAATAGAGCGTAACACTGCCCTGTCCGACATCGCGGAGACCGGTACCATAGTCGATTCCAGACTTTCCGAACAGCTTATCGAAAACATTTTCTATAAAGGCTCGCCCCTTCACGACGGCGCTGCCATAATCCGCGGAGACAGGCTCTATGCTGCCGGCTGCGTGCTTCCTCTAACTGAAAACACCAATCTCAGCAAGGATCTGGGCACCCGCCACAGGGCAGGCATAGGCATCTCCGAGGTATCGGATGCCATAGTTCTCATCGTTTCCGAGGAGACGGGCATCATTTCCATGGCTCAGGACGGAAAGCTTTCCCGCTTCCTGGATCTGCGCACTGTGGAGAAGGTCCTGCTCTCCCACTACCTCAAGCAGAAGGAGGGGGAAAGCAATAGTCTCGAACTCATAACAAAGCTTTGGAGAAAGGAGGGTGAGTCCAATGGAACAAAGGAAGATAATTGATATTTTCATTTCTGTCATACTTGCCATCCTGCTCTGGTCCTACGTTATCAATGTGGTCAACCCGCCCCAGTCCGCAACGGTCAGGGATCTTGAGGTCCAGCTTCAGGGCATGGAGCTTCTCAACGCCAACGGCTTTACCATCGCCGGCGACGGCAAATATGCCGTTGACATAACTGTAAGCGCCCCAAGAAACGATCTGGCGGGCATTACTGCGGCTAATTTCAGTGCTTACGCCAGTGTGGCCAACCTCAGCGCCGGTCAGAACTATATCACCGTAAACGTAACGGGCCCGGACAATCTCACCATAGAAGATATACGCTCCCAGAAGATACAGGTATACGTGGACGAGCTCATCGTGGGCGAAAAGCCCCTGACGGTGGCCTACAGCGACCCCTCCGGGGACTTTGAGGTCACCGTTCTCGACAAGGAATACGACCTTGTGGAGGTCAGAGGCGCCAAGTCTCTGGTGGATATGGTCACCACGGTACGTGTGGACGTGGATACCACCCAGCTGGAGATAGACATCCCTCAGACCGAGAATCTGCTGGGTATAGCTCTGGATAAAGAGGGCAATATCATATCCAACGTGGAGATCATGGACAGCAGCATCGCGGTCACATCCGTGCTGTACAAGATAAAGAATGTGCCCCTGCGGGTCACCTATTCCGGCACTCCCGGACTGGGCTCCGCGGTGGACAACTTCACCTACCCCACCCGCATAAACATCAAGGGCCCCGGCGAGATCCTGGAGGCGATCCAGGTGATCAACGGCAAGCCCCTCAACATAGAAGGCATAACACAGGACACCACCTATAAGGTGGAGCCCATACTCCCCAGCGATATCCATCTTGCCAAGTCCAGCGAGAACCCCTACGCAAAGGTGGTCCTGCTGCACACCGGAGAGATAGGCTTCAATTACACTCTCTCGGAGATGGAGATAGTCAGCCTGCCCGAGGACTGGAAGCTGGAGTATGTGGATCCTGAAATGCTCATAAGCGTCACTGCCAAGGGGGATCTGGATGTGATCCGCACGCTGGATGCATCCCATCTGCAGCCCCTTATGGACCTGACTGGTTACGAATCTGGAACCCGGACAGTTTCCCTGGGTACAGTTAACAAGATAGAAGGAGTCACCCTTACGGTGGAGCCGAAAATATTGGTCGTAAAGCTGATCTCGCCGGAGGACGAAAACTCAGAGGATGAGACCTCCGAGGATCAGAACGAAACACAGCAGACAGAAACAACGGAAACGCAGCAGACAGAGGTACAAAACAATGGGTAAGTATTTCGGAACAGACGGCTTCAGAGGAGAAGCTAATGTAGATCTCAATGCAGAGCACGCATTCAAAATAGGCCAGTTCATAGGCTGGTATTATTCCAAGAATCCAAAGCTCAAGCGTCCTGCCGGCTACAGGGCCAAGATCGTTGTGGGAAAGGATACCCGCAGATCCAGCTACATGTTCGAGGATGCGCTTTCAGCCGGCATCGTATCCACCGGCGCGGACTGCTATCTGCTCCACGTCACCTCCACCCCCAGCGTTGCCTATGTGGCCCGTACTGAGGGCTTTGACTGCGGTGTCATGATCTCCGCAAGCCACAATCCCTACACCGACAACGGCATCAAGCTGATCAACGGCAACGGCGAGAAGATGGAGGACGAGGTCATCGACGATGTGGAGGCATATCTTGACGGCAAGTACGAACTCAAGGTGAACGGCGAGACCGTGACTAAGGTCCCCTATGCCATCGGAGCATCCATAGGCGAGGTCATCGACCACTCCGCCGGCCGCAACCGCTACATCGCATACCTGATCTCCCTGGCTACCACATCCTACAAGGGCATGAGAGTGGGTATCGACACAGCAAACGGAAGCACCTGGCAGATCGCAAAGAGCGTATTCGACGCCCTTGGCGCCAGGACCTATATCATCAATAACCATCCCGACGGCATCAATATCAACGTGAACTGTGGCTCCACCCACATCGAAGGCCTGCAGAAGCTGGTAAAGGACGAGGGTCTTGACATCGGCTTCGCCTTTGACGGCGACGCGGACCGCTGCCTGGCCGTGGACGAAAACGGCAAGGTGGTCAACGGCGATGAGATCATGTATGTCTGCTCAAAGTATATGAAGGCTCAGGGCACCCTCCGCGACAGCAAGGTGGTCACCACCATCATGTCCAACTTCGGTCTTTACAAGGCTCTCGACGAGCTTGGCATAGGCTATGAGAAGACCGCCGTAGGCGACAAATACGTTTACGAATGCATGGTTGAAAAGGATCACCTCATCGGAGGCGAGCAGTCCGGACACATCATCTTCAGAAATCTTGCAACCACCGGAGACGGCGTTCTTACAGCCATCAAGGTAATGCAGTGCGTCCTGGAGCAGAAGTCCACCCTCTCCCAGCTGGTGGAGGGCGTTACCATGTATCCGCAGGTGCTTAAGAACGTGGTAGTCACCGATAAGGATGAGACCATGAACAACGAAGCAGTCAAGGCTTCCGTAAAGGCAGCCGAGGCAGCTCTCGGAGACAGAGGCCGCGTGCTCCTCAGAAAGAGCGGCACAGAGCCCGTTCTCAGAGTAATGGCAGAGGCCGACACCGAGGCAGCGGCCGAGGAGGCTGTGGATTCCATGATCGCGGCAATGCAGGATCAGGGCCTTCTTATCCGCATCAAATAGGAGAATAATAATGAAAGCAGAAAAGATCCCGACCATCGCGGAAATGATGGACCTCAGCTACACCATCGCAGCTCCCCTTTTCGAGGGAAAGACCTATGCATGGGAGGTGCTTCCGGAGATAGAAAGCTACATTCTCCAGCTGGGCCCCACTCTTCCCGCAGACGAATTCGATAATCCTTCAGAGGGCGTATGGATCGCAAAGGACGCCAAGGTGTTCCCCAGCGCTTACATTGGAAAGCCCTGCATCATAGACCATGGCGCCGAGGTAAGGCACTGCGCCTTCATCAGAGGCAGTGCCATTGTCGGCAAGGGCGCCACCGTCGGCAACTCTGTGGAGCTCAAGAACGTCATCCTCTTCGACGGCGTGGAAACCCCTCACTATAATTATGTAGGAGATTCCGTGCTGGGTCACAAGGCTCACATGGGAGCCGGCTCCATCACCTCCAACGTAAAGGCTGACAGACAGCTGGTCACCATCAAGGCTGAAAAGGAGCAGATCTTCACCGGCCGCAAGAAGGTCGGAGCCATGCTGGGCGACTTCGCCGAGATTGGCTGCAACTGCGTGCTGAACCCCGGCACCGTGGTGGGCGCGCACTCCAACGTATATCCCACCTCCAGCGTCAGAGGCGTCATCCCCGCAAACAGCATTTACAAGAGCGCAAACGATATAGTAGAAAAGCAGGCTCAGAAATGATCAACGAACAGCGGATACTGGATACTCTTTTAGAGCTGGTGCAGATAGACAGCGAAAGCGGTAACGAGCTGGCTATGGGGAACAAGCTGATAGAAATGCTGGAGGCAGTTCCCGGCATGAAGGTGAGGGTGGAGGCTGCAGGCAGCTTCTACCATACCAATGGCTTCAATGTCATAGGCTGGCTGGAGGGCACTCTTCCGGGAGACCCCATCCTGCTCAGCGCTCACATGGACACCGTGGTGCCCGGAAACGGCATAAAGCCCCAGATCAGAGACGGCTTCGTTTACAGCGATGGCACCACCATTCTGGCAGCGGACGACAAGGCCGGCATAGCGGAGATATTCGAAGCCATCAGAAGCCTTACGGAGCAGGGCATCCCCCACAGGAGCGTTGAGCTGCTGTTCTCCGTGGGCGAGGAGGTGGGCCTCAACGGCGCCAAGTCCATAGATGTTAAAAAGCTCAAGGCCCGCAGCGGCTATGTGGTTGACGTGGGCGGCGCTCCCGGGCGGATCATAAACTGCCAGCCGGGACAATATAAAATAGATGTGACCATCACCGGCCGCAGCGCCCACGCGGGGAATCAGCCCGAGGCAGGCATCAGCGCCATTCAGGCGGCAGCCTGCGCCATTGCCAAGATGAAGCTGCTGAGAGTGGATGAGCTTACCACCTGCAATATCGGTTCCATCGTGTCCGAATTCCCCACCAATATCGTTCCGGACAAGTGCAGCATCAGAATGGAGGTCCGCAGCAGGGATATTAAGCTTCTGAATAAGCAGGAAGCCCATGTGCGCAGATGCTTTGTCAATGCCTGCGCAAAGTTTGGGGCAGAGCTGGAGTACAGCAAAAAGACCAGCTACGTCTCATATAAAATAGAAGAGGACTCCAGAGTGATACGCGAATACGCCGAAAGCTGCAGAAGGCAGGGCGTGGAGCCCAGGCTCGAGGGTGCAGGCGGCGGATCCGACGCCAATGTCTATAACCAGCAGGGCCTGGAGTGCGTGGTAATATCCACCGGTATGTACGGAAACCACGCAGTCACGGAGAAGCTGAATATCGCTGAGATGAACAAGGCTGCGGAGATACTGGCAGACGTACTGAGCCATTAACAGAAGTTTTGCAAGTGCCGCATCTGCTTTAAAGCAGTGCAGTGTAAAAGTGCCCTGAAGGCTTGAAAAACAGGCAAAAACGGGCACATAAAAAAATATCTGAAAAAGTAAAAAAAGGAGTTGACAAGGCAGGGGTAAGAGAGTATACTCCTGCCTTGGTTGCGCAAAGGAGCAGCTTCCGAAAGGGAGCAGCGGCCAGCATAAAAAAGTTTAAAAAAACGAAAAATAGTTGTTGACAAGCGGGTTCCTTGAGCGTATAATCACCAATGTTCCGCTCCTTTAGGAGCAGAGCGCAGAACCTTGAAAACATCATAGTGTAGAAATTGAGTCTAAGAGAAAAGATCAAGTTCTTTTCAAAAGACGAAAATGTACAAAATACAATCAGCAATGATTGGTAAGGAACAAATATGTTCCTCGTACAGATTCCTAAAAAAACAATAATTCTAAGATAACTTAGAAAAAATTAACGCAAAGCGTTATGAGTCAGATTTGAAGCCGAAAGGCTTTGGATACAAATTTATTGAGAGTTTGATCCTGGCTCAGGATGAACGCTGGCGGCGTGCCTAACACATGCAAGTCGAGCGAGAAAGGACGAAGCAGCTTGCTGCAGAGTCCCGGACAGCGGCGGACGGGTGAGTAACGCGTAGGTAAGCTGCCCCTTGCAGGAGGATAGCCTCGGGAAACCGGGATTAATACTTCATGATGCGTTTTTATCGCATGGTAGAAACGCCAAAGATTTATCGGCAAGGGATGCACCTGCGTCTGATTAGATAGTTGGTAGGGTAACGGCCTACCAAGTCAACGATCAGTAGCCGACCTGAGAGGGTAATCGGCCACATTGGAACTGAGACACGGTCCAAACTCCTACGGGAGGCAGCAGTGGGGAATATTGCACAATGGGCGCAAGCCTGATGCAGCAACGCCGC
>JAEEPD010000027.1 GCA_016284575.1 Bacillota bacterium
CAAAGCTCAGGAGCCGCTGCTTTTCTTTGTTTTACTGTATCTGTGTTTTATTGTACCACTTGTCCGTAGAAGAGAAGCTCGGGATTTTCGCTGCCGGTCACAAGAGCATAGCTGAAGGGTCTGTCAGCTGTAAATTCCTTAGGTTCCTCAGGCTGGGGCATGGCAGAGGTAGCCCTCACCATAATTGCGGTAACCGCCGCAGCCTCTATCCCGTCTTCGTCCAGCTTGATCTTTGCCTTCTGCACGATGTCGGAGATGAACCAGTCTGCGCCTTCGCACATGGCGGAAAAGTCTGCGCTGCCATCCTGTCTGAAGGGCATATCCGCGCCTCTGACCTTGAGGAAATCCACGAATTCCTGATGGTCGAAGGAGCTTTCCACCTCGAACCTGGGCAGCTTGACTATCACTTCGCAGTATTCGGCCTTGGCCATCTTATCTGCCAGGTCCTGCGTGCTTCCTAAAACGAATACCGCATTTATATTGCCATTCATAGGAATCACCACAAGCTTAGTGTCTTCGTCTTCGTAATAAGCATATTTCTGGCGCTGCCTCATGAAATCCTTCTGAACAACAGTGCCGTCCAGGCAGCTGAAGTCCCCGGGCTGGGTAAAGCCTTCCTCGAAGCGCGCAAGCCAGCTGGTCCTAAGGTAGAGAGCATTTATGAGCACCGATGCTTCTTCCGACAGGTCGTCCGCGATCTTCGGTATCATGCCATGGGTCTTTTCATCACACCAGCCGTTGACCTTGTCCGTGATGCTGCCGCTGTCTGCCTCGCTGGCTTCCGCATCGTAGCGCTCTGCCACATAGGACTTGTAGGAATCCTTCATCTTTCCGGGCTTGTCGGCATTGTGCCACACGGAGTTGGCTATCTCAAAAGCCCCGTCGGGAGCTTTTGCATCCGGACTCATATACTGCTTATTGTTTTCAAACTCCTGCTTTTCCCTGTCAAGGCGCTCGGCGAAAAGTCTGATGGACTGATCGAGCGAATCGTACCAGGAATCCATCTCCGCAGCGCTGTCAAAGCCTGCAGCCTTGAGAAGCTGCGCTTTAGTCTCCCCTTCAGCGCCTGACACAGCAAGGGCAAGAGCGGCCTTAAAAGATGTAGGAGAGAGCAGGTAGTTCTTCTGCCTGAAGCCTTCTGCATCTATGAAGTTGACCAGATCTGTTTCAAACTGACCGAATCCCAGATCTGTTTTCAGTTTTGCCTCGGTCTGCATTACAGACTCGTTTGTTCCTGCATGGCTGCTGTCTGCGCCGTTGGATGCAGCTTTTCCCGACTGCTCTGGCACTTCCGCAGGCATAGCAGAATCAGCTGTGAAAGCGGCGGAAGCTTCAGCAGAAGGCTCCATTCCGGCTTCCTTCTCATCGGCCTCCTCGCCCCTTGCATTCAAAGCATCTGACTGCAGCGCTCCTTTAAGGTATGTATCCGGAGTTTCCACTGACAGAGACTGCTTCAGCACTTCATCAGCCTTCGCTGACACATCGTCGCTGGCTTCCGCTGATAAATCACTATCGGCTTCCGTTGACGCCTCTTCGTCAGCATACTCAGGAGCCTCTGCCTCTGCTGACATCTGTACTGATTCAGCTCCGCCACTAATGGATTTAGGCGCTGCAAGATTGGGTATTCCGCCTCTTAAAGCGATCCCTACCCCAAGGAAGATGCAGAGGCAGGCGGCAAGAGCCGGCAGAGCCTTTCTGAAACGCCTGCTTCCCCGGCCTGCGGCTGAAACGTCTGCCTTCTTATACCCCGAAGCAGCGGAATCCGGGCTGTAAGGATCCGCATCAAGTATCATTTCATCGCTGATCTCCCCAAGACCATCGATGATGCTCTCTGCAGCCTTAAGCTGTGCCGCACTCATATTCTTTTCCGGGGCTTCGATCCCCGGTCCCTTCGTTATCTCTTCTCTGCTCATATCCCGTAACCCTCTTTGTCCAAATACTCCCTGAGCCTGTTTCTGGTCCTGTGCAGAAGCATCTTGACCTTGCTTTCGGAAAAGCCCTGTCTTTCGGCGATCTCACGTACATCCAGCAGGTACCAGTAGCGCTGAAGGAACACTCTTCTGGCATCTTCATCCAGTCCCTCCAGGAAGCGGTTCAGTATGCCTCCCAGTTCCTTGCCCTCCACTGCGCTTTCCACGCTTTCTGAAGAAGCGATGCACTCTGCCAGCTCCTCTACAGCCAGCTCGTAGCCGGCTGCATCTCCTCCGCGGCGCTTTGCCTGCTTCATGCGGATCCTGTCCAGCGACAGATTCCGCGTGATCTTCGCAAGAAATGCCTGGAGGCTTTTCGGCCGCTGCGGAGGAATAGCATTCCAGGTCCTCAGCCAGGTGTCGCTGACCACTTCTTCGCTGTCTTCCTGGTTTTTGAGCACTCCAAAAGCGATGGCGTGGCAGTACGCGCCATATTTTGACTGGCTCTCAGCTATCGCCTGCTCGGACCGGTCCCAATAGAGTTGTACTATCTGTTCGTCATTCATGTTTGCTTAACAAACGACTCAATAAAAGGCCTTTCACCAATAGAGACGGCAAAAGGCCCTCCGGGTTACAGTTTATTGTCTTGTTTTATTATTCTAAAATATGAATCCGCCTGCCAGGAACAGCACTGCAGAGATGCCTGCGCAGAGTATGCCGTAAGGAGCCTGGCTCTTGGCGTGGGCGAAGTTGTCGCAGCCGCAGGCGGCAGAGCTGATGACGGTGCAGTCGGAATAGAAGCAGATGTGGCTTCCGAAAACGCCTGCGGAGATCACCGCTGCCACGCAGAGAGCGACATTGGAATTCAGCGCCTGAGCCAGAGGGATGACTATGGGCAGCGCAATCACATACATACCCCAGTTAGTGCCCGTCACGAACTCCTCTATCGAGAGGATGACGAACACTATAAGCGGCATAAGCTGCGGTGTCATCCAGCGGGAAGCGCTGTTGATCATGTAGAA
>JAEEPD010000251.1 GCA_016284575.1 Bacillota bacterium
CCCTGTATCTTGTTTTAAACAAGATAAAACCGCCGCAACCATTGAAATCTCAATGATTACGACGGTTTTTACCAACACGTTTTGTCCTATATCTCAAGAAAAAGGACTCTGCGTGCTGCAGGGTCCTTGTGTTTTGCGGTTATTTGCGGGCAGGTATCAGCTTTCTGCCTCCGGGCGGGAATTCAGCTTGCGGATGGAGTTCAGATACTTGCCAAGAACGGAAATATTCACGAAATAATAAGTCCTGGTCTCCTTGCTCTGGGTGTCCACAAGCCCCGACACCACCAGCTTCTTCAGATGCTGGGAGATCGTCGCCTGAGAATAATCGAACTCAGCCACCAGATCCTTGTTGCAGACCATGCGTCGCTGCAGGTTCTCCGTATAGATGAACCTGAAGATCTCCACCCTGGCCGGGTGGGCAAAAGCATCTGAGCAACTTGCGATCAGCTGGATATCTTCGCCGGATAAAACATCATCCTTGCGTATCCTCATTTTACCATCTCCTTCAGTTTGGCAGTCATAGTACATTCGTATATTTTAATGCAGCATTAGCTGTTCTTATAATACCACAAAACCAAGAAAAAATCACAATATTTTCGCAAATTATGATATACTATAATACCCGTGAGTATTCGCACGCAGTTTTAACGTGCAGAAAGGAGCGGCTTTGAAGAAACAGATCGTAAATGAGCTGCTGAAGCTTCACATTTATCTGGACAGCATAATAATGGCGATTTTGAGCCTCGCGGTGCTTGCAAAGAGCATCCCTCTGGGCATCATCGCCATAATCATAACAATAGCGGTATATTTTGTCCACCTCAGACTGGCGGATGCCTACAGCAAGCCCCTGTATGAAGCTTACGAGCAGCAGATACTGGCGGAAAACAGCAGGATAACAGAGCAGTTTGCCCTGAATTCCACTCAGGCACTCTGCGAGATCGATAAAAACGGCAAGATCTTCTGGAAAAATCAGGCCTTCAGCGACGTTCTTCCAGATGCCACCACCCTTACCGGCACCCTGAGCAAGGATGCCATGGACCAGCTGTTTGCGGAGGACGAGGCTCAGACCGAGCTGGGTCTGAACGGCAGCATCTACGCCATAAGGGCTGCGGCTCCGGGAGAGGACAGGGAAAAGCGCCTGCTCTTCTGGGAGGACATCACCCTGCTGAGGGAGACCGAGACCCTCTATGAGGACAGCAAGGACTGCCTGGCTGCCATAAGCGTGGACAATTACGACGAGATAATGAGCAGCACTCCCACCGAGGAGCAGTCTCAGGTGATAGCCCAGATCGACAGAAAGCTCAGAAGCTGGGCGGCGGATCTGGAGGGTGCGGCCATAAGATATAAGACCGACAGCTACGCGGTGTTCTTCGAAAAGAAGAAGCTGGATGAGCTTAAGGAGCAGCGCTTCCCCATACTGGACGAAATGCATGGCATAGAGACAGGAGCGGACTTCCCCACATCCATTTCCGTGGGCCTTGCCTACGACGCCGCAAACCCGGCGGAGCTGCAGAAGGAGGCCGTACTGGCTCTGGACCTGGCCCAGGGCAGAGGCGGCGACCAGCTGGTGCTTAAGGCCGGCTCAAAGGATGCCGAGTACTTCGGCGGAGCCCTTCCAACCGTGGAAAAGAGAAACAAGGGCAAGTCCCGCATCGTGGCCCATGCGCTCATGCAGCAGATGGCCGCAGCGGACAGGGTCCTTATAATGGGTCACACCAGGCCCGATATGGACGCTATCGGCTCAGCCATCGGCGTCTACTGCCTGACGAAGATGGCGGGAAAGCCCGCAGACATAGTCCTCAACACCGTGGGCGAAGCCATAGAGCAGATCTATAACGCCGCGGATGCTGCAGGCGAATACAGCTTCATCACCACCGAGGAGGCGCTGCAGCGCATGACCAAGGACACCCTGCTGGTGGTGGTGGACGTTCACTCCGCTGCCATGACCGAGGCTCCGGAGCTGCTGAACCAGGCAAAGAACGTGGTCATAATCGACCACCACAGAAGGACCAAGGGTGCCATAGAAAACGCCACTCTGGTCCACATAGAGGTCTACGCCAGCTCCGCCAGCGAGCTTGTGACAGAGCTCATCCAGTACGCAAAGGACAGGCCAACCCTGACCAAATTCGAGGCTGACGCCCTGCTGGCGGGAATAACGCTTGACACCAAGAACTTCACCATCAACACCGGTGTAAGGACCTTCGATGCCGCCTCCTGGCTGAGGAGAAACGGCGCCGATTCAGCCGCCGTCAGGGGCTTCTTCAAGCAGAGACTGGAGTTCGTGCAGAAGAAATACAATCTGATAGCCAGCGCCGAGGTGGTGGGAAACGGCATCGCGGTGGCCTATACCAGGGAGACGGACCCTGCCATGCAGGTGCTGACGGCACAGGCGGCGGACGAGCTTCTGGACATGAAGGGCGTAAGGGCAGCCTTCGCCGCGGGAAGAGGCACGAACAAGACCATGCTTTCCGCCAGGTCCCTGGGACAGGTGAATGTACAGACAATAATGGAGAAGATGGGAGGCGGCGGCCACATGAACAGCGCTGCCACGCAGCTGGCTGAATCCCCCGAGGAAGCCATCCAGCGCCTGGTCCAGATTCTCAGAGACGATAAACTTATCTGATAAACAGCGAAAGGAGCAGTAAAGGATATGCAGGTTATACTACTCAAGGATGTAAAGGGCCTGGGCAAGGCCGGCCAGATGGTAAAGGCCAGCGATGGCTACGCAAGAAACTTCCTTTTCCCCAAGAAGCTGGCCATGGAAGCCACAGATGCCAACATCGCCCTTCTTGAAAAGCAGAAAAAGCAGATCGAGGCTCAGAGAGCCATGGATATACAGGTGGCAGAGGAGATGCGCGGAAAGATCGAGTCCGCAAAGCCTCTTAAGCTGGTGAGCAAGGCAGGCGACAACGGCAAGCTCTTCGGCGCCATCACCGCCCAGGACATTGCGGACGCCTTCAAGAAGGAATATCTGGTGGAGATCGACAAGAAAAAGATCGTGCTGGACAGCCCCATCAAGAACCTTGGCCCTGCAGAGGTAATGGTCAAGCTTTATCAGGATATTACCGCCAAGCTCAAGCTGGAAGTGGTTCAGGAGTAGAAAATGGCACAGTATGAACGGATCCCGCCTCAGAACGAGGAGGCGGAAAGAAGCGTTCTCGGCGCCATTCTGATGGATCCGGAGGGGGTTT
>JAEEPD010000252.1 GCA_016284575.1 Bacillota bacterium
AGCATTTGCGATCACGACCCTTATACTCACATTTGCCCTGCTGGCATCAGCAGCGGCTTTTGTCATTAACATAGATCCGTATCTCCACTATCACACCCCTACGGAGGGCCTGGCCTATCCGCTGGAGAAGGACAGGGAGCGCTACATCAACGATGGCATAATGCGCCATTTCGACTACGATGCGGTCATTACTGGAAGCAGCGAGGCTTCCAATTTTACGGTATCTGAGATGGATGATCTGTTCGGCTGCAAGACTGTAAAGAACAGCATCGCGGGCGCCTCCTTCCACGAGACCTCTCTGGCCCTGGAAAAGGCCTGGGAGAACGGTCACAATGTGCGCTACGTGGTGCGCTGCCTGGATTCCTACACTCTTTACGAGAAGTGGGACGAGATGCACTACGATGCCATACCCACATATCTCTACGATAAAAGCCTGCTGAATGACGTCCAGTACGTATACAATCTGGACGTTATAGCGGACTGCATAAAGGTGCTGCAGTATACGAAGGCAGGGGAGAAGACCCCATCCCTGGACATGTACGGCACATCCTGGGCTCAGAATACCTACAGCCGCAAAACTGTTCTCTCCAACTACAAGCGCAGGGAGACTCCGACTGAGACTCAGCGTTCCTCCGAGGGCCTGATACCCCTGGTTCAGAAAAACATGGAAAAGAATGTGCTGAATTCAGTCATAGCGCACCCTGATACCGAGTTTTACCTGTTCTTCCCGCCCTACAGCATGGTCTACTGGGACAGGGCTTTAAGAGAGGGGTCACTGCAGCAGATAATGGATTGTGAAAAGGCGGCCATGGAGATGCTGCTTCCCTACGAAAACGTGCACCTCTTCGGCTTTCTTCAGTGCGAGGACGTGATCTGCGAGCTGGAGAACTACAAGGATGCCATCCACTACAGCAAGGACATAAATTCCTACATACTTGAGTGCATGGCAGAGGAAAAGTACCGGCTCACCCTTGATAACTACCAGGACTACTGCAGCGCCGTAAGCGAATATCTGTATAACTACGATTACGACAGCCTGCTGAAAGGAGGGAACTGAGATGCTTTTCAATTCCTATATCTTCGTCCTGCTCTTCCTGCCCCTTTGCGTGGCAGGCTGGTACCTGCTGAATCACTTAAGGGCTCATAAGGCTGCCTCCCTTTACCTTCTTGGCATGAGCCTCTGGTTCTATGGTTACTTCAACATACGCTACCTGCCCCTGATCATTATAAGCGTGCTGTTCAATTTCGCGCTATACAAGGGCTTTGGTGCGCTGGACAGAAGGGCGGAAGTATCCTTCGCCGCCTTGCGGACCATGCTTCTTATCCTTGGCATAATCTTCAATATCGGCCTTCTTTTCTACTACAAATACTACGATTTCTTCGTCAGCAATATCAACGCAGCCTTTGGCACCGACTGGGCTCTGAAAAAGCTGCTCCTGCCCCTTGGCATCAGCTTCTTCAGCTTTCAGCAGCTGGGCTTTGTCATCGACAGCTATCGCAGGGAGGTGCCGGCCTACGATTTCCTGAGCTACGCGCTCTTCGTCACCTTCTTCCCCCAGCTGATCGCAGGCCCCATCGTAAAGCACAGCGAGCTGGTGCCCCAGCTGATGGATCCTGCTAAGCGCAGACTCAACTGGGACAGCCTCGCGAAGGGCATCTACATCTTCGCTCTGGGCCTTTCCAAGAAGGTGCTGCTGGCTGACGTCTTCGGCAACGCCGTAAACTGGGCTTACGCAAATACTGATACTCTGGACTCTCTGACGGCACTGCTGCTGCTCTTCGCCTATCCCATCCAGCTCTACTTCGACTTCTCAGGCTACTGCGACATGGCCATAGGCATAGGCAGGATGCTGAACATAGAGCTTCCGGTCAACTTCAATTCGCCATACAAAGCCCGCCACATGGGGGAGATGTGGGAGCGCTGGCACATGACCCTGACCCGCTTCTTCACCAAATACGTGTACATTCCCTTGGGCGGAAACCGCAGGGGCGCGCTGCGCACTTACCTGAACGTGATGATAGTCTTTCTTCTGAGCGGCCTCTGGCACGGAGCCGGTTGGAATTTCGTGCTATGGGGCGCCCTGAACGGCCTGCTGGTGGTCCTATGCAAGATCTGCCAGCCCTGGATAGACAAAACCCCAAGGATCATAGGGACCCCAGTCACCTTCACCCTCTGGAGCCTGGTCTACGTATTCTTCCGGGCCGAGAGCTTCGAAAAGGCGAGGGCCATATTTGCGCTGCTGAAGGACTGGATAAAGGCCCCTGTCTTTACCGGGACTCTGCCCGCTGATATACGGCAGGTCTTCATCCCCGGGATACTGAATTCTCTTGAGCTGGTGCCCAAGGGGGATCCCCGCTTCCTTTTCGGCTATATGGCTCTGGCTGCAGTCATACTGTTCTTCCTTCCCAACACGAAGGGGATAGCTGACCGCATGAAGCCGAATATCCTGCATGCTGCCGGAGCCGCCCTGCTGATCCTTCTTTGCATCGAGTCCTTCTCAGGAGTCAGCACCTTCCTGTACTTTAATTTCTGATGCCTGCACCTCCCGCAAAATAACACGCCCGTTTATAAGGCCCCTCAGACGCCCTCTGAGGGCCTTTCTGCGCGTATTATACCTTGCGGGCATATATTTATCCCCTAAAAGCCCAAAACGGCCATTTCAGGCTCCTGAGACATGAACCCGACGGCATATAAAACGTTCCGCAACGCTTGACAATAGGGGATATATCCCTTATTATTAATATAAACGACGGGCGGAAAGGAATAGTATGCCCACGATAAGTCATTTTTACGGAATAGTTATAGTAATGTATCTGCACAGCAAAGAGCACCATCCCCCTCATATACACGCCATAACGCAGGATTTTGATGCTCCATTCGCCATCGCAACCGGAGAGATCATGGAGGGGTATTTCCCTCCAAAAGCCAGGCAGCTCGTAAAGGAATTTATTCTTAAGTACCAGAGCGAACTGCTTGAAATGTGGCAGACAGAAAAGTATATCAAGCTGCCGTCACTGGAATAACAAGGAGACCGGATATGTTTCACAGAGCTGTGTCATTGCAATTTAATGAGGGAACGAAGCTGCAGCTGACTTTTGAGGATGGCTGCATCAAAAGCTATGACATTGCTCTGCTTTTTGAGAAATATCCCCAGCTTAAGGCTCTTTCTGACAGGTCCTTATTTACCTCGGGCAGGCTGTCGGGAGGGTACGGCATCATATGGTCTGATGAACTGGATCTGGACGCGGAAACGGTTTATGAGGATGGAACCCTTGTGGGTCAGTCGAGACATGCATCGGATCGCCAGCTTGCAGCAGCCTTCTCCGCAGCCAGACTTCTGTCAGGCCTGACCCAGAAGGAGCTGTCCCTAAGAAGCGGAATAGACCAGTCCGACATATCCAAGGTTGAACGCGGCATCGCAAACCCTTCCTATACCACGCTGAAAAGGCTCGCAGAGGCAATGGATATGAGGCTTGAGCTTCACTTCATCCTTAAATGAACCGAGCTGAGCAATCACTTACTTTTAATGCACTTTTGCTTTACTGAGTCAAAGTAAAAGTGTATTATTTATTTGAAAATCAAAGGAAAAGGAGGTGGCTCATGCCCCGCGGAGGTCCCATGGGCGGCCGCTTTCTCTCGGAGGAGGAGAAGGCCAATCGCCCCAAGGTAAGCAAGGCGCTGCTCAAAAGGGTATTTTCCTACCTGCTGCCCTATTGGAAGCAGCTTTTTGTGGTGCTTTTATGCATCCTGGTGTCATCCATATTCAGCCTGGCACCGTCCATACTCACCGGTAAGATCATAGACGAAGGCCTGATAAGCCGCAGTCTGGAAAAGCTGGTCTACTACATACTTCTGTCTCTGGCCCTCACCTTCGGGTCCAACCTGATAGGCGTGCTCCAGAGCTATTTCAACAGCTGGATAGCCCAGCACATCACCTTCGATATACGAAACAGCATGTTCGCCCATCTGCAGAAGATGAGCCAGAGCTTTTTCACAAGCAACAGCCAGGGCGATATAATCACCCGCATGACCTCCGACATCGACGGCGTGCAGAGGGTCATCAGCGACACCTTCGCCAACATTCTGAGCAATTCAATTACGCTTGTTGTGGCGGTAGTCGCCATGTACCGCAAGAACTGGATACTGGCTACCATGGGCATAATAATCGTGCCCCTTTTCACCATTCCCACCCGCAAGGCCGGTGAGACCCGCTGGAGCCTCACCAAGGAGAGTCAGGCCATCAACGATCAGGTGAACGGCATACTGAACGAGACCATGTCCGTGAGCGGCCAGCTGCTGGTCAAGCTATACGGCAAGGAGGACTACGAATACGGCCGCTACAGGGATGCCAATCAGAGGATGATCAATCTGAACATCAAGGAAAGCATGGCCGGCCGCTGGTTCAGAGTGGTAATGTCCACGATCACAAGCGTAGGTCCCATGCTCATCTATCTGGTGGGCGGCATCCTCATAATGAAATACGACTCAAATCTGACCGTAGGTGACGTAACGGTGCTTGTAAGCCTCCTGAACCGCATGTACATGCCTGTCAACAGCCTGCTTAATGTGCAGGTGGACTGGATACGTTCTATGGCTATGTTCACCCGCATCTTCGACTATCTCGACATGCCTGTGGAGATACAGAGCCCGCCGGATGCCATCGTGCCCGAAAGCTGCGATGGCTCCGTGAAATTCGAAAACGTAAACTTCTCCTACGACGGCAGCAGACAGATACTCAGAAACATCAGCTT
>JAEEPD010000253.1 GCA_016284575.1 Bacillota bacterium
TAGGCGCGAGCGGGTCCGACGCGCGGCCGAGACTAACGAAGCTGAAATTGACTGCGCTGCAGCGACGAGGACCAAAGACCATGAAGCATGCTTAAACAGGGTTTATAAAAAATGTGACAAACAGAACCGTCCCCAATGTCACATAAAACGTGACAAACAGAACCGTCCCCAATGTCACTTCATCCCGTTGTCACTTAAAAGCCCAGCTTTGAAAGGAAGCTCTTGACGCTTTCGACTCCGCTCTTGACGCTGTCGATGCCGCTCTGTATGGACTGCAGCGGGCCGCTCTTTATCTCGTCCACCACTCCGTTCACCTTGTTTCCGGTCTCCTGTATCTGCTGGAGCACATCGTTCCACTTGTTGTACACATCGATGATCCTCGGGACGTAGGTAAAGCCCAGCCACACAAGCAGCAGTATCACAGCTATCCAAAAGGCGATCTTCACCGCCCGAAGCCTGTCCTGCAGCCTCTTTTCAGCCATGAGCTCCATAAGCATCTCCCGCTCTGTCATATCCTCTATACGTTTCATGCTCTGCCTCCCTGCGGCGGTCCTGTTCCACGCTTCACCGGTTCAGCTGATTGTATCATATTTGTGTGGAATCAGACAGGATATATGATAAAATAGTATCGAACGCGAGGAACAAAAATGGAAGAAAAGAGTATCTACGACCTCATATACAGCGGGGCCGATCTGTATAAGCCCCCTCAGGAGCGGGACAGCCTGCTGATCGAGCTGGGGCAGGGCTGCAGCTGGAGCGGCTGCGCCTTCTGCGATTTCGCCAACGACGAATATCATATTGAGCCTCTGGAGAAGCTGGAGGAAAGGCTTTTCTATCTTGGCCAGGTGGCGGGGGACAAGGACAGGCTGCATTTCGGCGGCTGCAATCCCCTGGCGCTGGGCACGGACCATCTTTATCTGGCCTTTCGCCTGGCACAGCACTATCTGCCCGGGGTGAAGGAATACTCCATGTACGCCAGGGCCGAGGATGTGCTCGGCAAGAGCCGGGACGAGCTGCTGGCCTTTAAAGCCATGGGGCTCCATACCCTTCATATAGGTCTGGAGAGCGGCTCGGACAAGGTTCTGCGGCTCCACAACAAGGGCGAGAGCGTGGCTCAGATGCTGGAGGCCTTCAGGCTGCTGGAGGAGCTGGGCCTGGCCTATCAGCTGACCATCATACCAGGCCTCGGCGGGCTGGACCTGAGCGAGGAGCACTGCCTTGCCACCGCAAAGCTGCTGAATCAGATACATCCCGACTGCGTCTGGGCTATGGCCCTGACCATCTGGGAGCAGACGCCGCTCTACGACATGGTCATGAAGGGTGAATTCCGCCCCATGAGCTATTATCAGATAGCTCTGGAGGAGAGGCGCATGCTGCAGCTTATGGAAATGACCAGCGAGTGCCTCTATGTGGATTCCACGCTGCTCAAGCTCTATACGGTGATGGGCTTTCTCCCCCGGCAGAAGGCGGAGCTTCTGGCCAAGTTCGACAGGGCCATCGCAGGCTTTGACGGTCCTAAGGAGGGCTATCACGACAGCTTCATCAGGGAGAAGGGAAGACATATTTAGTCAGTAAAGATCGTTCATATATACGGGAGGTAGTTTTATGGATATCAGGGAACGCGTAAGGGAATTCTATGTGGAAAGCAACTTCAACTGCGCAGAGGGAACGCTCAAGGCGGCAGACGAGGCTCTGGGCTTTGAGCTTAGTCCAGACGGGCTGAAGATAATAGGCGCCTTCGGAGGCGGAATGGCCAGCGGCAGCACCTGCGGCGCTCTTGCAGCGTCGGTGGCAGCCATCGGTCAGGCTCTTATAAAGGACAAGGCTCACGAAGCACCCATGCTACGCGACGCCTGCAAGGGCTATGTGGAGCTGTTCAGAAATGAATTCGGCAGCCTGGACTGCGCTGAGCTCAGGCCAAAGTATGCTGTGCCCGGAGAAAAGTGCATGGCTATCGTTGGAAAGAACAGCGAGATGCTGAGGGACTACATCAGAAAGCTTCAGGAAGAGGAAGCGGCGCAGGAGTAAGCATGAAGATATTTGCCATACGCCACGGCCAGACGGACTGGAACGTGCAGGGCATAATGCAGGGAAACACGGATATAGAGCTGAATGAGACCGGACTTGCTCAGGCGGAGGAGGCTGCGAAGACCATCGGAGGCCACGGCATCGACCTTATCATAAGCTCGCCCCTTAAGCGGGCCCTTAAGACCGCGGAGATGCTGAACAAGGTGCTGAATTGCCCCATCATCTGCGATGACGCTCTTCGGGAGCGGGGCTTCGGAGATTACGAGGGCATGGCAATAAGCCAGATCCGTGGAATGGTGAAAATGGACCCGGAGTACTTCGATAAGACGGGAAGCGGAGAAGGCCACGGCGTTGAGCCCATGACAGAGCTCCTGGGCCGGGTGGGAAGGCTGCTGGACGGCATCAGGGAAAAATACCCGGACAGGACCGTGCTTTTAGTCACCCACGGCGGCACCATGAGGGCCATAAGCAGCTATTTCAGAGGCGAAGAGGCCTCCGAGGAGCCGGTGGCGGGAAACTGCCAGCTGGTGGAATTTGACTGGGATAAGTCAACTGCCGGAAAAGCGGAGGAAAAGAATATGTCAATAAGAGAACTGGTCATCAAAAGCAGAAGCTGCAGAGCCTACGACGAAAGCTACCGGATGACGGAGCAGGACCTGCGGGAGCTCATCGAGCTGGCCCGCTTTGCTCCAACCTCGGGCAATCAGCAGGCTCTGAAATTCTACATCAGCTGGGAAAAGGACGAGGTGGACGCCATTGCAAAATTCACCCACTGGGGCAAGGACAGGCCCTATCCCGGCATCAACCCCAGTGCCTTCGTTCTGATCATTCAGGATACTGACATCGACAGGCGCGAGTGGTCCTGGTGGAGAGAGGCGGGCATCGCGGCTCAGACCATACTGCTGGGGGCTGCCGAAAGGGATCTGAACGGCCTTATGATAGGCAGCTTCGACAACGGCCCCTTAAGAGAGCTGGTGGGGCTTAAGGAAAATCACAAGCTGCTGCTGGTGCTGGCCATAGGAAAGGGCACAGAAAGGGCTGTGGCGGAGGATCTTCAGCCTGGCGATGAAAAGTCAGTCTACAGGGATGAAAATGGCGTCACCCATGTAAAGAAGCGTACTCTGGATGAACTCATCCTTAAAAGAGCTTAGACCTGCGCGGCACAGGAGGAATCAAATGAAGACTATAGGAATAATCGGCGGCATGAGCTACGAGTCAAGCATCCACTACTACAAGAGGATAAACGATCAGGTGAACGCCATTGCAGGCGGCCTGACCTGCGCAAGGATGCTTATCTGGAATGTGAATTTTGAGCCCATCAGACAGCACATGCTGGCGGGCGAGTGGGATGCCATAGGGGCTGAGCTTTCTGACATAGCGAAAAGGCTGGAGGCAGGCGGCGCGGACTATATCGTGATCGCCACAAACACCATGCACAAGCTGGCGGATCAGGTGCAGGCGGCGGTAAAGGTCCCTGTTATCCACATTGCGGACTGCGTGGCGGAAAAGTGCAAGGAAAAGGGTGTTAAAAAGGTTGGCCTTCTTGGCACCAAGTACACCATGGAGCAGGATTTCCTGAAGGACAGGCTGGCGTGGAACGGCCTTGAGGTGGCTGTGCCCCGTCTTCAGGAGCACATAGACGGCATCGACGACATAATCTTCGGCGAGCTCTGCAAGGGCGTGGTCCTGGACGACTCCAGGGAATACTACAAGCGGGTGATCGCGCAGATGAAGGAGGAGGACGGCATCGAGGGCGTCATCCTGGGCTGCACTGAGATAGAGATGCTCATAAAGCCACAGGATCTGGACAT
>JAEEPD010000254.1 GCA_016284575.1 Bacillota bacterium
GTTGCGATCCTGCGGCCTCTGATCATCTCCCAGTCCTTCTGACTCGTGGCCTTGGCGCAGTCGATGATGGTATAGCCATGGAGAGTCCTGCTGGCTTCGTCGTAGCCTTCATAGCGGACGCGAAGGCCTACGCTTTCGAAGATCTGGGTGCGGACGGTGTCGTCGTTCAGATCAAGACCCAGCTCGAAGGCCTTGCGGAGGGCCTTGTCCAGCTCTGGCATGGCCTTTCTTCTTTCCTTGGCGGAAAGCCTTGCAAGGGAAAGGACAACCTCGTAGGCCAGCTCCTGATTTCTCTTTATGAGAGCAGGATCTGTCTCCTCCCCTGCTGCAGCTATCTTGGCCTTGCTGGCATCCAGCAGAGCCTGGAGCTCCTTTGCATCGGCTTCAGCCTTTGCGGCATTGCTCTTGTAGCTTTCCGCGCGGCTCTTGGCCAGCTGATCCTTCTCAGCCACCAGAGTGTCGCGCTCCATGCTCAGCTCTTCTATTTTGCGGGTGCTCTCCTCCAGAGTCTTTCTGTCCTCTGCGTTTTTCCTGTCAAGAGTCTGAATGAAGTTTTTGGTGTCGACTATGGTATCCTCCAGCTTCTTCAGTCTGGCTGCATAGTCCTCCTCTTCCTCCAAGCTCAGGTTCTGGGCATGCTCTATCTCGGCTTTCTTTTCCATGTAGGCTTTGTATTCGACGGCGCCCTTCTCCAGCTTTTCGTGCTTTGCTATCATCTCCTGAGCCTGCTTAAGCAGGGCCTCGTTTTCTCCGGTAAGCTGAAGATCCGTCTTGGATATCTCATCGTCGGAGAAGATGACGCTTCCGTTTGAGATGAAGCCGTTGGAATCCAGCATGCCTGCGAAGGTCTTGGTGAGAACGGACTTGCCGGAGCCGGACTCGCCTACGATGGCCAGGGATTCATGCTCGTAAACGTCCAGAGATACATTGCGGATAGCCGTAAGTATCCTGCCTCTTACATTGAATTTTACTTCCACATTCTTAAGCGAAAGCAGTACCTTTTTTTCTTCTGACATGGCTCTGCCCTCCTACATGTGGGTCCTGGGATCCGAGGCGTCTGCCAGGTTCTGTCCCAGAACGTAAAGGATGATGGTGATTGCTGACGCTATGGCTACAGGTGGCCAGAATTCCCAGGGGTAGATAAGGAAAGCAGTCTGTGCTTCCTGTATCATGCGTCCCAGGGAGTTTACATTCGCGGAAAGGCCTGCTCCGATGTAGGAGAGGAACACCTCCAGGGAAATGTAGCTGGGCAGCTCCGAGGCCAGCAGTGTTACGATTACGGATACCAGGAAAGGCAGGATGTTCTTGCTGACTATCCTGAGAGTGGGAGTACCCAGGCATCTTGATGCCAGGGAATACTCTCTGTCTCTTATTATCATTACCTGGGTCCTGAAGAAGTAGGCTATGCCCAGCCAGCCGGTCAGCGTGAATACGAAGATGAAGCTGCCGAAGCCTGAGCCGATAACATACATCAAGACTGTTACCACCAGTATGTACGGTACGTTGGCTATGATGTTGTAGATGACCAGCATAACCTGATCCACGCCCTTGGAGTAGCCCCAGAGAGCGCCTACTATGATGCCTATGGTCATGTTGATGGCTGCGCAGATTACTGCCAGCACCAGAGAGGTCCTTGCAGATGACCAGATGCCATAGAAGATGGAGTTTCCGGTGCCGCCGGAGCCCAGTATCCACTTGAGTCCGCCGCCGCCAAAGTATGACATGGCCTTTGCGGGGCTCAGGTGATAGGTGGAGGGAACTGTTACGTTCTCGTAGGGCGAGTAGGGAGCGAATATCGGGATGATGAAGGAGCATCCGATAAGCAGCACGAACAGCGCAATGAACACCCAGTTGCTCTTTTTCCTGAAGAACACTCTAAGCACGGATCTCCAGTAGGAATATCTGGGCGCGATGATGCGCTCGGATTCTATAGAGTCGTGGTCGATGAAGGTAAATAATTCGTTTTCAGCGATTCTCTTTTCGTTTTCCATGATTATCTACCTGCCTTGCTTTCGAATGTGATCCGCGGATCCACCTTGGCCATGAGCAAGTCGCCCAGGATCAGGGAGATCAGGGACAGTGATGTGTAGAATACGGTGCAGGCGATGATGATGCCGTTGTCGTGTCCGTTTATTGCGGTGGTAAGAAGATTACCCACGCCGGGTACGGAGTACACACGCTCCGTGATGATGGCGCCTATAAGGCAGCCCAGTATGTTTCCGGGGATGCCGTGTACGATGGGTATCATGGCATTCTTAGAAATGTGCTGATTGAAGATCTCGCTCTCGGACATGCCCTCTGCCCTGGCGAACTTGACGTAGTCGGAGTTCATCTGGTCTATCATGTAGCGGCGCATCCATCTCATAAGACCTGCCACCTGGGGCAGTGCCAGAGAGATGGTGGGCAGCACATAGGCCAGTATCTTGACCTGCGCGTTTGCAAACTTATACGGCAGATTCAGCACCGTGGTACCCAGGGCTGCGAACAGGAAGATGTAGCCCAGGGAAGGAACTGCGATGATGAAGATGATATAGCCCATACCGATCTTGTCCACCAGGCTGTCCTTCTTTCTTGCCATGAGTATGCCAAGGGGAAGACCCAGGAAGTAGGCGCAGACGGTGGCGATAAGGCCGATGACGAAGGAATTCTCCAGCATGGAGAGACCCTTGCGCTGGTAGCCTGCCACGGTGTACTTGTCAGGATAATTAGCCTTGTCAGCCTCTGTGAGCTCGCCGTAGTTCCAGCTCAGCTTGTGGAAATCGATGGCGGTGTCCACATATTCGTCAGTACCGATTTTTGACGGGTACTGGGTACGGACAGTCTTCAGATCTCCTGTGGGCTGAGTTATAACGTCGGTTATCTCCTGCCCTCTGTACTTGGTGAACGAAATACCAAGATTCAGATGGATCTTGTTCTGGTGGATAAAGGGGAATCTGCTGTCGAAATAGAGCTGATACTTGTGGGGAGTACCCATGCCCACTCTGGCGTAGAAGCCATTGTAGGGGTCCTTCTCCCAGCGCACATAGCGCTCGGTGATGGTGGGATCCTGAACATCATTTTTGCTTTCGACCTTGATTATCTGCTTGATGTAGTCCCAGAGCCTTACCACCATGTGGCGCTCCTTTGTGGCCAGCAGATAGCCGGTGCCGCCCGGCTTGGCTTTTCCGTTGGAATATAGAATAGGCTTAAGATAGACTATCTTGTAGCCTTCGTTTTCGTATGTGGATATGAATTCCTTTACAGAGTCATTATCCAGATACTTTTTTTCGTTCTGAATTATGGCGCTGTCAGCAGAATAAGCTTTGTCGGCTGTATAATTCGAGCCGACTTTTGCCTCGTACTTCTGCGCAAGAAATGTCTTGTAATTCACAAACTCCAGATAGCCGTACTTCTGGTACATGGTGTACTCGTAGTAGCTTCTGTCGTTATTGCTCCGCTTGTTCCAGGCATCGTCCGTCTGGAATATTACGGTACGGTTTATAAGGGAATAAACCAGGGTCATAACGGTCAGTACTACTACCAGGAGCGAAAATATGGAGAATGCGATTCGCTTTGCGAGGTATTTTTTCATAATTGGAAACCTTCTTAAATAATATCAATATCGGAGGAAGCATACAGTGCTCCCTCCGATTTTTATTAAGAAACAGATTTCTTAACGATTAGAACAGACCGATGACCTTGGTCATGTAGCCAGCGCCTCTGCCGAGGAATGTATCCAGATAGGTAGAGGGATCGCCGTAGTCGGGGCCCCAACCGGAACCGTAGAACAGGTCGAAGTTGCCTGCTTCACCGTTGGAAGCTCTGTAACCGGAAGCATAGAAGTCTTCTGCGGTGGTAGCTTCAACCAGGTTGATTACTACGTTGTCGGTGCCGAGGTTTTCCTCGATAACCTTCTTAACAGCCTGTGCCTGTGCGGTGTTGGTAACTGCAGAGCTCAGGTATACGATATCGATGGTGATGGGGAATGTTACACTGTCGCCCAGTTCAGCCTTAGCTGCGTCGAGGTAGCTCTTTGCTGCGGTGGGATTGTACCAGCCGTTAACGCCGTCAGCAACGGTGATGCCAGCGCCCAGCTTGTCGCAGTAGTACTGAACCATTGCACCATACATGGTGCCTGCGGGGAAGGTGTGGCCTTCGCTGTCGGTGGTGTCATTCTCGAGCTGAACGAATTCAGGGTGAGTGTACATATTTCTCAGGTTGGTGAGTGCAAGATCTTCGCCTCTGGAAACTGCGTTGTAAGCCTTCTTGTCGAATGCCATCAGGATGGCCTTACGGAAGTTCTTGTTCTGCAGTGCAGTGTTGGTGTCGATCTTCTGCTGTTCGGTCTTGGGGGACTTAACTGCGCCGGATTCCAGCTGATAGGTACCACGGGCAAGGTTCAGACCGCCAAAGTAGGATGTGGAAGTAGTATCAGAAATGTAGCTGTATTTGTCGAAGTTGCCGTCATTCTTTGCAAGAGTCAGAGTACCTGCAGCTTCGGAAAGGCCGGTGCCGGCATAAACGCCGTCGCAAACGTCCTTGTAGAGCTGAGTCGGGTTCTCGCCTGCATCGAAGATCCAGGTGATGCTGTTGATCTTTACGCTGTCGGGATCATAGTAGTTGGGGTTCTTAACTACGTCGATCTCGGAGTCGGAGTTCAGCTTCTGGAGCAGGAATGCGCCGTTGTAAACCTGGGAGGATACATCGGTAGCTTCGCCGAACTTGTAGGTATCAGTGTTTCTGTTGGCAAACTCATCTACGCCGTAAACGCCGCCGCGGGCTTCATAGAAGTCCTTGCAGATGGGGCTGAAGCAGGAGTAGGTAAGCATGGTCATGAAGTAGGAAATGGGCTGCTCAAGAGTAACTGTCAGGGTGTACTTGTCAGTAGCCTTGTAGCCTACATCGTCCCAGCTGCCGCCGTTTGCATAGTAATCGGTACCGCCCTTTACTACGCCGTCGATCAGCCATTCAAGTCCTGCCTGAGCGTCCAGCATGTGTCTGAAGCCAGCTTCGAAGTCAGCTGCGGTAACTTCAGCATACTTGGTGCCTTCGGAGGTGGACCAGTAAGCGCCTTCTCTGATGTGGAAGGTGTAGGTGAGTCCGTCTGCGGATACTTCCCAGCTCTCTGCCAGTGCGGGGATCATCTGACCCAGGTTGTTGTACTGTACCAGGTTATCGGTGCAGTTTACCAGGATCTCGGTATCGGACTGGCTGGAGGTGTTCAGGGTATCCAGAGTTACGGGTGCGGTGGAGAAGGTGGTCTTGTAGTCCTTAACGATGGTGTGACCCTTGCCTTCAAGATAAGCAGCGGGATCATACTCAGCTTCGCCGAGAACTGCCTTGTTCCACATTTCGATGAGGTCAGCTCTTTCTTCCTTGCTGATGAACTCGTCGGAAATGATGATGCCCTTCCATCTGTCGTCGTCGTTGCCCCAGTTTACATAGGGAACGGTTCTGTAGGCGATTCTGGAAATGGTGTAAGCACCGCCCTGAGTGGTGGTGGGCAGCATTACTGCGGAATCCAGCAGGTAAGCCTCAGCCTGAGCGAAGAGAACGAATCTCTCGTCGATGGTCTTGGCTGCCTTTGCCTTCTCTACGAGGCTCTCGTATCCACCGAGGGATTCCTCGTAAGCTTCTTCTTCGTCTCCTCTTACATAGGTGACCTCAACAACTTCCGGTTCATCCGGCTGCTGAGGCTGCTCTTCCTGCTTACCGCAAGCGGCAAGGGAAAGAACCATTGCAAGAGAGAGAACTAAGCATAAAATCTTTCTAAAATTCATGTTTTATCTCCTCTCATTTTAGATTTTTAAAGTTTATGCTACTTCACATACTTTTTTTGGTGCTTTTGAAAACGGATAACATTAACAAAAACACTTTATAATTTTACCTGCAACAATGTTCTTTTGCAAGAAAAAATTTGTATCCGGATATAGAAAATGAATATATCTCCCTATTCCGTTTCAAATTATTATAAATAAATGATAACTATTTGTCAATCTTTTATGAACTAATTCACAAGAATACATGGTCAAAGCTTTACAGCTTCTACACATTTTCTTTACACAAGGGAGTTATGCTTTAGCTGCGATAAAGAAAGACGCATTTTGACAAACTCCTTTAGTGATAATTAACTTCCTTAAGGAAAAGACCCGGGATAGTCCCGGGTCTTTTCTGTTATTTCTGTGTCGTTCGCCCTTCTCTTACTTTTCACTGTAGGTGCGGTAGAGGAAAGTGGCTATCTGAGCCCTGATGCAGTACTCTTCGGGGCTGAACTTGTTGGTGCTGGTTCCTTCTGTAACACCGGCAGCGTAAGCCCAGTTGACAGCGTCAAAGTAGTAGCTTTCTTCCGGAACATCCTCGAAGGGGCTTACAGCATCAACGAAGTAGCCCATAGCGCGATAGATGAAGGTTATGGTCTGGGCGCGGGTCACGGACTTGTCAGGTCTGAAAGTGGTGGCGCTTGTGCCCTGTGCGATATTATTCTCTACTGCCCACAGAACTGCGGTGTAGTAATCATCGCTCTCGTGGACGTCCTCAAAGGGGTTCGTGGAGCTTGTGGGCTCAGGAGAACCGGCTGCCACCCAGATGTAGTACACAAGCTGAGCGCGGGTGCCGGGGTTCTCCGGCTTGAAGTGTTCTTCGTCTGAATCTTCCATGATCCCGTTTCCGACTACCCAGTCCACGGCGTCCTCGTAGTAGCTGCCTTCGGGAACGTCCACGTAGTCGGGAACTTCGATGGCAGGCTCGGGCTGAGGAGCGGGCTCGTCGTCATCATCAGAATAGCTGTAGACGGTGTAGACCGCTGTTGTGATCTCGCTGTTGCTGTAGCCATCCAGCACCACCACTGCCTTTACTGTAGTAGTGCTTGTGATGGTGAAGGGCTCTGTGTACAGAGTGCTGTTCTCGTCGGGGTCGCTGCCGTCTGTGGTGTAGTAGATGGCGGCGCCTGTGACGTCAGTCTCCAGAGCTATCTCCTTGCTTCCGGTGAAGCCTCCGCCGGCAGGCATGGTTGCTGTCTGAACTCTTACGGGGATGTTCTCCTCGGTCTTGGGTTCAGGCGGCGCAGCCTTGAACACATCGTTGGTGAACTCAGCTGTCCAGGTGGTCTCGCCCTTCTCTTCCGTGGTGGGCTGCTTGGATACCTGGCTGGTGGTGTTCACAGTCTCCGTGAGCACGTGGCTGGCATCTCTTGTGCAGATGGCAGAAGCTGTAACAGTGCTGTTGTCTTCAGACCATTCATAGCTTGGTGTGCCCCAGTCATGACCGAGAGCTTCGATATCCTCAGCAGTTCTGGTCTGCTCCGCGAAGGCGGTGTTGGTGAAGCTGGCGGTATAGGTGGTCCAGCCCTTGGCCTCGCAGGCTGCGGGGGTGGTTGCCACGCCCACGGTGTTAACGGTCTCGCTCTGCACATGGCTTGCGTCATTTCCGCAGATGCGGATCGCAGTGACAGTGCTGTTATCCTCAGCCCAGGTATAAGTGGGCGTGCCCCATGCGTGACCGATGGCAGGAATGCTGTTAAGCTCCTTGCTCTGGGTCTCGAAGGGCTCCTTCGTAAATGTGGCTACAAAGCCCTCCTTGCCATCTTCCTCACAGGTTGCCTCCTTGATGATGGAAATAACTGTGTTAACAGTCTCGGTCTGTACGTGGCTCGGATCGTTCTTGCAGACTGCAATAGCGGACACGGTGCTGTTGTCAGCCGCCCAGGTGTAGGTCGGGGTGTCCCAGTCATGTCCAAGAGCATCGATGTCCTCCACGGTCTGTGTCTGCTGTACGAAGTCCGCATTGGTAAATGCAGCCGTATAGGTGGTCCAGCCCTTGGCCTCGCAGGCCGCGGGAGTCGCCACAACACTGGTGCTGTTCACTGTCTCGCTTATCACGTGGCTTGCGTCGTGTTTGCAGGTCTTAACAGCTGAAGCGGTGCTGTAATCAGCAGCCCAGGTGTATACGGGATCTCCGTAGTCATGGCCTTTGGCGGGGATGTCCCCAAGTGTTATGCTCTGCTGCTCAAAGGCAGGATTTGTGAAGTTGGCCACATAGCCGTGGGTCCCGGGCTCCGTGCAGGTGGGCTCCTGAATAGTGTCCGTAACCACGTTCACAGTCTCGCTCTCCACGTGGGTTCCATCGTTCTGACAGGTCCTGATGGCACTGGCGGTGCTGTGATCAGCCGCCCAGGTGTAGGTGACCTCGCTCCAGGCGTGTCCCAGAGCGTCGATGTCCTCCAGCGCCAGTACCTGCGCGGTGAAGGCTGTGTTTGTAAATGCAGCAGAGCTGTAGGTATGCCAGCCCTTGCTTTCGCAGGCTGCAGGCGTGGTCACAGCTGCGGTGACGGAAACCGTTTCCTCCTCATCGTGTGCCGCATCGTTGCCGCAGCTTCTGGAGGCCGTCAGCGTGCTGTGATCATCTGCCCAGGTATAGCTGACCTCGCTCCAGTCATGTCCAAGAGCGGGACGGTCGTTCAGGACCTTGGTCTGCTCCTCAAAGGCCGCATTGCTGAAGGTGGCCACATATGTGGTCCAGCCGGTGCTTTCGCAGGCCTCGGGAGTGGTGATCGTTGCCACCACATCCACAGTCTCTTCTTCCACGCACGCGTTTGGTGCGTCGCAGCTGCGGAAAGCAGATGCTGTGCTGTTATCCGCTGCCCAGGTATAAGTTACCTGGCTCCAGTTATGAATGTGTACCACGCCGCCCAGAAACTGGGGGATGAAAAGATCCTCGGCATGGTTGCCCACATCCTCGGTCCCGCAGCTGAGCGTTACGTTGTAATCGCCCGAAACTGCAGCTGTGTCTGCTGTAAAAATGAGGCTTATAATGGTGCCCTCGACGTCTGAATCCGCTCCGCCGACCCAGATGAAACTGTTTCCGTTTCTCTGCCAGCCGGTGAATTCTCCATCGGTGAAGCCGGTCAGCGTCATGTAGCTGTCATCATAGTCTACTGTAAACTTCAGACCCATTATTCCGGGGTTGGATGAGATGTCGATATCCACAGAGATATCTTCTCCGGGCGCACCTTCTGCATATACGACTGACAGCACCGGAGTGTCTGTAATGGTGGCGCCGAATGCAGGTATGGGCTGCATCGCTATGCACAGCAGCAGACACAGGATAAGTGATAATATCCTCCGTTTGGTTCTTTTCATGGAATTACCTCCTGAATAGTTTTTTGCGGGTCTACTGCTGCTGTGACCATCTGTAGAGGAAGGTCACGACAGCGCCGCGTGGGCAGTTTTCGTTGGGATCGGTCAGCAGGCCCGTTTCGCTGAGCATTCCGAAACCATTTGCCCAGTCCCCTGCCTCCGTATACCAGCCGTCGCGGCCGGTGTATATGGAACGGTAGAGGAAGGTTATGATGTGCGCCGTGGAGCAGGTGGTCCAGGGGGAGAAATGGGTCTTTGCCGCATTGGTACCCTCTGTTATGCCCTGTTCAACGGCCCAGAGTACGGGCTTAAAGAAGTAATCTGTTTCCTTTACGTCGGTGAACTGATTCTTCAGGCTCTTGGGTTCAGGGCAGCCCGCCGCTCTCCACAGGAAGGTGACGACTTCGCCTCTGGTGCAGGTGCCCAGGGGATCGAACTTTGTCTTGCTCTTGCCGTCGGTTATCTGGGGATCGTGGTGGAAGGCCCAGACCACGGGTGTGTAGTAATATGCGTTTCTGGGTACGTCCTCAAAGTCTATGGTCAGCTGGGACAGGGGCGGCTTGATAGCTGTGCCTGTTGCTTCGGTCTCGCTGCCGGCTGCTGAGCCGGAAGAACCGGAGCCGCCAGTGCTGCCGCCGGAGCCAGAACCGCTTCCGGATCCGCCAGAGGAACCGGGATCAGTGGAACCTGAACCGCTGTCCGTACCGCCGCCACCCATAATGGGCGTGCCGATTATGGTCACGCTGCCGGCTTTGATATCCGGCGTATACTGATTTTCCTCGTGATCCGCCATATCTCCCGGGATGCAGACAAGTGTCACGGGCACTGTACCCGCAGCTGCGGTTTCGAGGATCTTAAAATTCAGCTTTAATATAGTACCGTTGAAATCGTTGTTATTGCTTCCGAGCCAAAGCATTCTGTCTCCGCTCACATCCCAGCCGCTGATGCCTTCAGCCGATATACCTGTAAGCTCCAGCCTGCCGGAATCGTAGCTTGCTGTGAACATCATGACCATCAGTCCCGGGTTATCCGAAATATCGACGGACATGGACACGCTTTCGCCCTGTTTGGCGCTTTCATCTGACAGAGTAATTGTGGGGCCTGCCCCCTCCCCGTCCGCAAAAGCTGCGGACGGGAGCTGAGCAAGTACCATTATAACAGTCAGTAAAAGCGCAAGTTTTCGTTTTATCTGTTTCATAGCAGTTCTCCTTTCTAACAAGAGTTTACTCTGTTAGTGGAGCTCTACTGCTTCGCCGAGCAGATATCTCATCAGACGGATAAGGTCGGTGGGGTTCACGTTTCCGTCCCCGTTCAGATCGCCTGTCTTGCCGTTCATGCTGACGTTTTCACCGAGCAGGAACTTCTTGAATCTGATCA
>JAEEPD010000255.1 GCA_016284575.1 Bacillota bacterium
GCCGTGCAGGATATCCTTAACGAACCTCTTGTACCGGGGATAATGCAGCGGATTAAGGCCCGGGCTGACGAAGACCCGCCCGCCCATGCTGCGTATCTCCTCGTCATATTCTCCGGGGGCAGGCTTGTTGGCCATAAAATCGAACTGGACCAGGTCTCGGTCGATCTCCCTGTAATAATTCATCAGCATGGTCTCGATCCCTGCCCGGGCCATATTACTGACGGAATGCAGAACACGAAGCATTTCAACTTCCTCCTGTAATTAACGGATCACTTGCCTCAGCCCATGCGGCTGACTATCTGATAGGTGCGCTCGCAGTTCAGCTCGTCGCGCACCGGATAGAAAGCATCCAGGCGGTCCCTGTATTCCTTCTGCATCTGAAAACCATTTTCCGCATACTCATATATGGCGTCCACCAGAGCCTCCTCCGTTTCCACCACGGGGCCGAAGCCATGGTCCTGGTAGGAGAAATAGCCCTTCTGGTAATGGTATTTCAGGAACTCATCAACATCGAACTGATAATATATGACCGGCTTTTCCATGTAGCCGGCGTCAAAAAACACGCTGGAATAATCCGTGACCAGCAGGCTGCAGCGCATCAGAAGGTCCTGAACATCGTAATTCTGCCAGCCCGCAAGGATTATGCGCTCAGAAGGCGATCTGAACTTGTCCAGCTCCTTCTGAAGCTCGATGTGAGGATAGAATATAAGCTTAAGATCCTTCTCCTCCAGCAGGCTTATAAGCCTCGGATTCTCCAGCATGGACTGAAAATGCCTGTAAAATGCAGTTTCATAGAACTGCTCCCCCTGGGGATACTGCCAGCCCCGCCAGGTGGGCATAACAAGGATCTCATTGGAGGGATGGTTTCCGCGGATCAGATTATCGAAGCGGCAAAGGCCCGTATACTGGATCACACCCTCAGGAAAGCCGAACTCCGAGACCAGGTAATCGTATTCCATCTTTCCGCCGCTGGCGAAGAAATCCACCTTAAGAGTCGGATAGCGCATCCACTTCATCTCGTCCTTTATGATCCCATGCTGCAGGAAGATATCCTTCCCTCTGGGATGGATGCCTATCTGGCGCAGATGGTAATAGGCCATAAGATCCGGGGCCACGGGCTGCACATGGGTGCTGATCAGCCTGTCGGCTGCCAGATACATAAGATAATGACGGGCAGACCTGTACTCCACGGTCTCCCCCAGCTTTGCCACCTTTTCATAGTCCGGACTGGTCTTGTCTATCACAAAGCGGGCGTTGATCTCGGGATGCTGCTCCCGAAGGTAACGGAAAAACCAGTAGGCGTTGTCTCTGGCATCGAAACCCCGCTCCATCACCAGCCATAGATTTTTGTATTCCTTTTTCGTTCTTCTGAGCACTGCCGAGACCGGCCAGAGCACTGCAAGAAGAAACACATTTTTTATATAGACAGGCAGTCTTCTGAGCATATTAAGCATTTCCGACTCTACCTCCCTTTTCCAAAAGCCAGATCTCGTCTGCCAGCTCCTGCGCTGTAGGCGCCTTCCACTGCTTCTGCTGCGCAGTCTTGCTCACATGATAGCTGTAGCTCATGGGTATGAGCCTCAGGCCTATGCAGCTCCAGAAATAAAAGGCTGTATTGTCTGTCAGATAGGACACAGTCATATAGCACAGGATGGCCATATAAAGCATGCCGGTATCGTCATCGTGACGCATCATCCAGTAGGCGGGATACAGGATATAATTGATGCCCGCCCAGAGGGTGAAGCCCAGGGCGCCCAGTTCAATAAAGACCTTTAAAATATCGTTGTGAAGCGGATATGCTCTGTTGATGAGGCCTGCGTGGTACCATTCGTTAACCAGCTCTGTCACACTTTCAAAGCCCAGTCCCTTCCAGAAGGGGGAAAGCTCGTAGTAATCGTTGGGCAGGCTCCACAGCACATCCCGGCCCATCATATCGATGCCATGGGATTCCAGAAAAGCCACCAGAATGCCTGAGCGGGTCAGATAGAGATAGAAATAAAAAAACAGGAAGAGGATGACCCCTGTGGCAATTATAAGCTTCCTGGGCCGTCCGGTAAGACGCAGAAGCTGTACATAAACATATACCAGAAGCACCGCCGGCAGAGTGCCGCGCTTAAGCCCCAGCAGTATGAAAAACAGCGAAAGTATTATGCACAGGCGCCTGAGCCGTCTTTCCGGCTTCGTCTTTTTCGGCGCGAACAGCACATAGTAGATAAAGAATTGTCCGAATAAAAAGGTTATGTCATGGATCTCCAGGGCACGGACAAAGCCTTCGGCGTTTCCGAAGGTAACGATGCAGGTGACGACGGAGATGATGCTCTCTTTGATGCCGTACTTTGGCATTTCAAGCAGCATGATGGCCGTATTGGTGGCGCACATGCTGAAAAACAGATAATTAATGGCTTTGTCTTCAAACAGATAGCACATGAAGACTGCATAAATGATAGTGATGACCTGAAACAGTATCTTCTGCCCTGCCCTGCTTATGGATGCGGCATCAGAAAAATCCGTTATCCATATATACATGCTGACGATGGCATACACGGCTATCAGAAGCAGGA
Organism: Bacillota bacterium; assembly: GCA_016284575.1. Taxonomy (GTDB): domain Bacteria; phylum Bacillota; class Clostridia; order Peptostreptococcales; family Anaerovoracaceae; genus RGIG2707. The sequence goes on from JAEEPD010000255.1 coordinate 2,562, forward strand.
ATATGGGGAAATAGCCCATAGCCTTTCTGAGCTTTGAAAAATCAGCGGTCACAAGGAAATTCAGAAAGGCGCAGACTATGGTGCCAAGGGCTATGGCCTTGGGCAGTCCCCCGTAAGCATTATTCAGGACCTTCCAGTCTCCGAGCCCCGCAAGAATGGTGCAGGCAACAGCAAGAAAAGCCACAAAAGCGGGACATTCTTTCCTCGCACTTTGCAGCACCTCACCCTGTGCACCATTCTCCGGAAGTCTATTGCTCGTCACTGGTTTTCTCCGTGCTTCTTACTACGCGCGCTCCTTTGCAGTCTCTGCCCCGGCTGCTGCAGCGTCAGCAGGTGAAGGAGCGGCATTATCCGAACGCATCCTCTGTATGGCAAGTCTGAGCAGCTCTCTGATCTCGAACACGCTGTCCACGCTGGAGACCGCTCTGCCATAGCTGTAGTCTATCCTGTGCTCCGGATTGATATTGTTGTATTTTTCCACCTGGCGTCCTATGGCTTCCAGGATCACATCCAGCTTGTCATGGGAGCATTCCGGGAAGAAGGCGTAGAATACGCCGCTGCCGTTGTAGCCCACAAAGCCGTAAAGGTCTCCGAAGCCCTTGAGTATCATGGCGAAATCCTTCAGGACCTCGTCGCCGACTGCGCGCCCGAATTCAGCTGACAGACGGCTCAGGGATTCCATCCTCAGTGACAGGCAGGAGAAATTGTCATCCAGCAGTCTGTCTGACCAGCCATCGATATAAACATCGCATCTGGCCCTGTTGGGCAGCTGGACTGTCTTGTCTGTGTAGCGGAAGTAGTCGATAAAGTCGAGGGCTCTTCCAAGAAGAACGGCACCGACGCCTCCCACCAGCGCAAACAGGATGATGGCGATGGCCACGTAAAGCTTAAGATTAACAGTGGGCTGAACATTGATGCTGCTGAGCATCGTAAGATAATTTGCGCTCAGCTGGCGGTTAAGCTCCTGGCCTGTTCTCTCCACGTACTGATAGTATTCCGTGGCCAGATCGACGCAGTGACTGATCTTATCCCTTATCTCCTGGGGGCTGAAGGTCTTCTTTCCTGCAGCACTGCGGTTATTGTCGAATACCGACAGCAGATACTCCTTGTGCTCCTTTTCTATCCTTCTCTGGTGGATATCGATGTTCAGATCCACATATTCCTGAATGAGTCCGTCATAGGTGGTCTCTTTATTGATGGAATCGTCGTCCTTTTCAACATTCTTCAGGATATATTCCATCTCGCTGCTGGAGGTCTCCGACGGATGATAGTGATAATCCATCATCTCCTTGCTGCGTTCGCTGAAGTTATCGATAAGGGTCTTAAGTGATTCCGCCCGGGCCTCGCGGTTTTCGATATACAGCTGCATATCCTCGCAGTCCCTTGTCAGCTGACTCATCAGAAGATCTATGTCCCCTGTTTCCGCGTCGGTAAGGATTGCGGCGTACAGGCTGGGGATCTCGTGGTTGTAGAGATAGTTGTAGATATTGTACAGGTC
>JAEEPD010000256.1 GCA_016284575.1 Bacillota bacterium
GTTTTCGGAGACAGCATACTCAGAACGCAGCTTCCGGGTTACACAGATTCTTCTCTGTCTAAAGCCGACAGTTCAAATGCATGCATCGACAAGATATTCATTCTCTCCAAAGAAGAGCATCTGAAATATTTCGGAAATGAAAATGTACCCGCGACGCCCTACGCCATCGCAGAAGGCGCCGAGGTCAAGAAAGTTACGGTAATGGAGAATATTACCTACAGTGATCTGACCTATGTCTGGCTAAGAAAAGACTGGGACGGCGGAGATGATCCCCTTGTGCTTAAGCCCGCCAAAAATCCGGAGTTCATACATGTATCATCCGGAAACCGTAAAGTAGGCGTGCGCCCCGCCATGTATATCAAGATACCCAAAATCTAATGTCATCAGTTACGATTCATCTGCAATACAGTCATAAAAAACGGGCCCTGCGGCCCGTTTTTCTGTGTTATTGTCCGAGTATTTCATACAGTATTTCAGCAGCTCTTGCGCGGCTCACCGGCTCGTAAGGGTCGCCCTCGAAGACGCCCTCGGGTAAAGCAGCTTCCTCGCCCTTCCCTGCAGCCCAGCGCTCAAGTATGAGCCTGGTGTGATCCAGTATCAGCTTGTTTTCCGGTCTGAAGTGGAGGGGACTGTAGCCCTCGACAATGCCTTCTGAGGCGGCCCATTTTACGGCGTCGTAATACCAGGCGCCCTCGGGAACATCGTCAAAGGTCATATCGTAATCGGCCTCCGGGCAGCCCTCCATGCGCCAGAGCATGGTGACTATCATCCCTCGGCTTAGTATCCTTTCGGGGGCGAACATGCCGCCTCCAACGCCCTCCATTATGCCCTGCTGATGGACGAAGGCCGCAGCATCAAAGAATGGGCTATTGGATGGCACATCCAGGAAGGGCCATGATATCTCCACGTCTCCCGGCATATAGCCCCAGCCGCTTTGGGCGTCAAAGCCCGGCTCCAGCAGGTCCTTCGCAAAGCTTTTAAGAGCCCTGGTAAGCTCCGCAGCCGTAAGCTCAGGATAAGTCATGAGCATTTTTGCGCAGACGGCGCTTACTATTGCGCAGGAATATGAGGTGCCGGTCACCTGGCCTGCGGCCTCCGAATTCTTATTGGTAACAGCCTTAAGCCCCACTCCGTCGGTTATTATATATGGGCCCTTCTGGGAGAAGGCTGCGGCAGTGGTCTCGCTTCCGGTACCCACGGAGACCACCTCCTCGTAGACAGAGGGATAGCATGGCAGCCCCTCCGCTCCGCCGTTTCCGGCAGCGGATATTATTACAGCGCCCTTCTCCTTCGCGTGGGCAACCGCTGCCCGAAGCTCCTCAGAATCCTCCAAAGATGCCAGGCTGATGTTTATGATGCGGCAGCCGAATTCGTCGACGGCATCCCGTATGGCGGCGCAGAGAGCCTCCATCCCACCGTTTTTTTCCATGCCCGAGGGATAGATATCCACCACCACAAGGGGCACTGCGACTGCCTCCGGGCAGAGGCCCCAGACCTTCTGGTCCTCAGAGCCCAGCATTATTCCTGCGGTGGCGCTGCCGTGGCCTATTCGGTCCTGGGTATCGGCATCAGGGAACACGTAGTTTCGCCCCACATCCACGTGGGCAGGATCCAGATGCTTGGTGGAGATGCCGGTGTCGATAAAGGCGACCTTAACCGGCTCCGGCCTTTCCTCCGCCAGAGCTTTCGGCAGCTGCCCGAATACCAGGCACAGACATATTAAAGCTGAAATGAGCCTGCGATGTTTCATTGCTTTTCCAAAAACGTGACAAACAGAACCGTCCCCAATGTCACTATTAATCGGCGAAGCTGCAAGTGCTTCGAAAGACCATGGGCTAGCGCTTAATTGAACAGCGGCCGACCCTGGAGGCCGATGTGAGATTAAAGAGCGAGGTCTTGAGAGGCACTTGCTGTTCGTCTGTAAAATGTGACAAACAGGGCCGTCCCCATTGTCACATTGTAACATATACCAAACTAAAAAGGACAGCCCTTTTCGGGGCTGTCCTCTGCATTTTTAAGCTGTGCGATGCGCTTCAGAAAGTTTACTGAACGTCAGCGAATGCCTTAACCAGTCTGTCGATGGCTTCGTCCATAACAGCGATGGGGCTGGTGCAGCACATTCTTCTGAAAACGGTTCCCTTGGGGGTGTCCATGCCGGCGCCGTCGGAGAGTGCCAGATGAGCCTGTCCGCCGATCCTTGCATTGATCTCTTCACTGGAAAGACCATACTTGGTGAAGTCGAGCCAGAGGATGTAGGTAGCTTCGGGCTTGCAAACGGTCAGCTTGGGCATTTCCTTGTGGAGTCTCTCAACAACGTGATCGATGCTCTTGTCGAGGTATTCGTTCAGAGCGTCTACCCATGCGTCGCACTCTGTGTAGCAGGCGATGCATGCTGCAATGCCGAAGGGGCTCAGGAAAGGAACAGCAACGGGACCGAGCTTTTCGTTGAGCTCTTCGTCCTCGGTGTACATGTTGGCAACTGCAAGGCCTGCTGCGTTGAAGGTCTTGGAGATACCGGTGATGTTGATGATGCCCTTGTTTCCGAGAACCTTAACGAACGGAGTAACTACGGTCTCCTTTCTCTTCAGATCCTGGTGGAGGTCATCGCTGAGCATGATAACATTGTTCTCTCTGCAGATCTTGCCGATCTTTTCGATCTCTTCTACAGTCCAGCAACGGCCGGTGGGATTGTGGGGCTGCTGGAAGATAGCCATGGTGTTCTGAGGATCCTGGCAGAGTGCTTCGAACTTTTCCCAGTCAAAGGTGTAGTAACCTTCGTTGTTGATCATCTGGAATGTGGTGTAGTGGCGGCCGACACTTGTGATGTCATTCTTATAATAATATGTCGGGGTAGGAACGATAACGCCGTCGCCTTCCTTGGTCAGCTTCTTGATGGCATCAACGATCGCGGGATGGCAGCCTGCATAGTATCTTACGTTCTTGGGGCTGATCTCGATACCGAATCTGTCCTTTTCCCAGCGGGCAACTGCCTTGCCGTAGTCTTCATTGGCACCGGAATATCCCCAGATACCGTGGTCAACGACCTTCTGGAGAGCTGCCTTGAGCTCGGGTGCGCACTCAAAGTCCATGTCAGCAAGGAAGAGAGGAATTCTGTCTTCGGGAAGTCCAGTTGCATTCTTGTCGCCATACATAGCTGCGGCTCTTTCGCCCTCAGCCCACTTCATGGAATAGCTGCCTACGCCGTGAGCGCGGTCAACTCTCTTGTCAAAATCGTACTTCATTTTTTTCTCCTTGTACAAAGATAAATAGTGTTTTACAACCTTAAAAATTATACTCTCGTAAATTGCGTATTTCAACCCATTGGGAAGAATAATTATTATTCTTTAAGCATCTCCACGGCACGGCGGGCGGCGGAGCCGGCGTCTTTAGTGTAGCAGTCGGCGCCGATCTGGTCGCAGTACTCCTGGGTGACAGGCGCACCGCCTATCATTATCTTCACCTTGTCCCGTATCCCGGCCTCCTGAGCCAGCCGGACCACCTCTGCCATGTTGGGCATGGAGGTGGTGAGGAGGGATGACAGGGCAATGATATCGCAGTTTTCTTTGATGGCGACCTCAATGAATTTCTCCGAGGGCACATCGACCCCAAGGTCGAAGACCGTAAGGCCTGCGCCCTCCATCATGATGCGAACCAGCTTCTGGCCGATGTCGTGCATGTCTCCCTTTACGGTGCCTATGCAGACCCTGCCGCTGGCCTTCGCCTCAGTGGTCATAAGGGGCTTCAGGCGCTCTGTGGCGGCATCCATGCATTTTGCGGATATGAGCATCTCGGGGACGAAGGCCCGGCCTGCGGAGAATTCAACGCCGATGCGGTCCATGCCCCTGATAAGGGGTCCTGAGACGATGTCGGCTGCCTCTGCGCCCTTCTCCAGAGCGCTGTCGATGGCTGCAAGAAGGCGCTTTCTCTGGCCCCGGTAGACGGCGTTTTCGATGGCGGTGAAAAGGGATTCGATGGTTTCCGGGGCATCCTCAGCGGAGCCGGCCTGCCCGGCCGCACCTGATGAAGCCTGTGCAGAGACATCTGAAGCTGCTGCGGCCTGCTGAACTGAATCCGGGGCGCCCTCCTCCAGTTTTCTCTTGACTGCCTTAAAGCGCACCACCTTCGGCAGGTGTACCCTGGCGTTGTATTTTGCTATCTCGTCGTTGAGTATGGGGTCCACGTGGGGGAACACGGAACCCGGAAGACCATAGGTTATGCAGGGTATGAAGTGCCCTCCCGGGCAGCAGGTCTGAAGTATGTTCTGAGTGTATTCGCGGATCTCTTCCTCCGTGGAATCTGCCCTGTCTATGGCAGCGCCAAGGCCGCCCATATACACGAGCCTGCCCTTTGTTTCCGCCTGAAGGGCCGGAATGTCGTTTTCAGGCAGAACGCCCTGCCACACCTGTATGCCCGCGTCCACCATGTCATTTATGATGGGAGCGCAGTAGGAATCTCCGTGGTGCACGGTTATGATGCCGCGCCTGCGGGCTTCTCCGTAGAACCTGGTGTATGGCTCCTTGAAGAACTCCCTCCACATCTCCGGATTCATGAACAGAGTATCCTTGGTACCCCAGTCGTCGTGGGTGAAGAGCACGTCCGGCTGAAGGCCGTCCATCAGCAGCCTGGCATATTCCAGGCGCACGGAAAGAATGGCCTCGATCAGCTGGTGCATCTCCTCGGGATGGTCGTAGAAATTGGTGAGGGTGTCCTCAAAGCCCATGAAGTAATGGAGCTGCTCGAAGATACCTGTTCCCATGAAGGCGCACATCAGCCGGTCAGGACCGCAGGTCTCTCTGCCCTTCCTGCGGGCAAGCTCCCACTGGGCAGTGCGTTTCGCAAGCTCTGGGGCAAGCTGTTCAGCCCGCTCCCCGGCGCCGTCCGCATCCACCTTACCTGTTTCCGCCAGCTGCTCCAGCTTATCCTGCTCAAGACCGCGCAGCATGGCCAGCAGCTCATAGTCAAAACCGGCGTTTCTTTCGATTTTCGGCGGCTTGACATAATCCTGCCATACGGAAACATCCTTTATAACTTTAAGGTCCTCAGTGGTCACAGGCATGGGGCCCGGCGCCCACTCGGGCCAGCTTATGGTGACGCCCCAGGGGTTGACACCGGTCATGCCGCGGCCTATCCCGCTGCGCATAAAGCGGCTGGCGGGGTCCAGCATGTTAAAGCTTAAGGCCTCGTATTGGCAGAGCTGCCGCTCCGGATGGCCATTGGGCTTAAGTAATTCAAGAAATATCTCTCTTGGAGTCTGCATTTTATCCTCCTCTATCTTCTGGCAAGTCTTATCCTGCGGCGCTCCACAGCCATGGCGTACTCGGCCTTCTCAGCATCGGTCTCAGGCTCATAATGGGGCACTGCCATGGGCTGGTCGCTGTCGTCCAGCGCCACGAACACCAGGTAAGCCCTGTTTATCAGGTCCTTCTCTCCGCTCAGCTTCTCCACAAAGGTGTCCACCCTGACCTCCAGGGAGGTGCGGCCGGTCCAGGTGACCATGGCTTCCTGCACGATGGTGTCTCCCAGGTAGGCGGGCTTAAGGAAATTCAGATTGTCCACACAGGCGGTGGTGACGGCGCTTTTCGTAAAGCGCCTGGCAGCGACTCCTGCGATAACGTCTATCCAGGCCATCAGCTGGCCTCCGAAGAGCCTGCCCTTTGCGGCCCCGTTGCAGTGCTGCGCATGCACTATCTGTACGCTTGTGGTTACACGATCCATAATTTCCTCCTGCAAAGTATTTCGTATATTCTACCACTATTCGCAACTGAAGTGAAATGGTTTATGTGACAACGGGGACGGTTCTGTTTGTCACATCCGGCCGGTGAAAGGCAGTTTTTCGATGACAGTGTGGGATGACAATGGGGCTGGTTCTGTCCGGCCAGCAGCGCATAACACATCAGAGCCGGCCTGGCACCGCCGGTTGCCTCTCAGAAGTCCCTGACAGCCCTTCTGACGCGTTTTTCCGCCGCCTTTGTATAATTTATCGGCAGAATGCTGAAAGCGCCTCCTTTTGCCTCTGACGGCATCGGCTGATGAGGCAACGAGAGCGACCCTTTTGACGCAAAAAAAGACAATGAGAACCAGCCCCACTATCACAAAACAAGCAGGCGGTGCATCGCTGCATCGCCTGCTTGTTTGTGTTTCAATTGTTCAATTTTTAAGATCTGCCGGACACTTCAGCTGATCTGACAAGGCCTTGCGTAATTACGGATCCTCATCGCCACCTTCATAGGGATCTTCACCGGAAGTGACGATCACATCCTCATTCTGGAATCGGATGATTTCAATTACTGTTTCTATGTATTTCTCTTTTTCTTTCATAGCTTTGACCCCTAAGAATTAATCTGTTGCGAGTTTTACGAGTTCACCATAAACGGTATGTGTAGCACCGTCGGAATCTGTATAGACCAGATAGGCTCTTACATACCACGGGGCCTTGGCATTAAAGCTACCCTTGGTCCAGGTATAGAGGACAGGTCCGCACTTTCCTTCTGCCGAAGCAAGACTCTTGACATACTCCGCATTATCTGCTGTCAGTATCTGAGTCGCAGGATCGAATGTGTTGGACGATACAGCCACAAGACCCGCCTTTACTATCACGGTATTTTCTGGCATTGTCAGGTAAGCAACGAAGGTACCTTTGTTGGTTACGCTGTTATAGCTTGCAGAGTTGATCACAGCAGTACCCTTTTCAGCGGAATCGTAGTCCTGTCCAGCCTTAACTGTGATGGTATCGCCATATGCTGTCTCGGTCATTCCATCCTTGTTGTAAGTGACATATGCTCTAATATACCAGA
>JAEEPD010000257.1 GCA_016284575.1 Bacillota bacterium
ATGATCACAAAGGCCGATGACATCTTCGTCACCAGCCAGACATGCTTCCATACCCATCTGAAGGCGGGACAGACCCTGGCCGTAAGGGCCTCCAAGCCCGAAAGCGCCGAATACAGAGTCTGCGTAAGCAGCGGAGACTTCTGGGGCAGCTACGAATTCGAAAAGCTTAACAAATTCACCGAGCCCACCTTTTCCAATCCCGACGATCCCGGGGATCTGGTGTACTACGCAGGCCAGATGGGCATGGTATTCCCTATTACAGGTCACAGCAAAGCTCTGGAAAAGCTGACAGCAGGCGGCAGCGTAGCTGAGGCCACCCGCTTCCTTGAGGGCAGCTGGGTCCTGCTTAACAATGACAACTATATTGAGGCCGTACTCACAGCAGATCACAACGGAGATCTGCAGTTCATCACAAGCTCCGGGGTCTACGATCTCAGCTTCTATTTTGACAGGCTCTTCGCATCGGACAATGAGCCCGCTGACCTGCTCTGCTTCTATGCAGACGACCGCTTCAAGCACCCTCAGGGCAGTCTTAGGCTCAGCGTCCCCGGAAATGTGGGAGACTACTACTTTGAGGTCTACCAGACAGACAACGAGGAGCTCCTCTATCTTACCCAGGCAAACAACGGCGACGCAGTCCTTCCCTTTCTCCTGGGAGACGAAATGCAGTTCACCTATGTGTTCCACCGCTATGAGGGAACCTCCTCGGACGTATGGTCCCCGAAGAACAAGGAGATGTACGCCAGGATAGTCAGATACGACGTGGATAACTGGAAGCTCTGGGTGCAGCCTGTAAAGGTCATCGACAGCTATGAGGACGGCAGTCCTTTCTGGGGAAAGACGGCAGAGCCCTGCTATCCCTACACCCCGGCGAACGCGGAGCTGCTGACGCCGCTCTTCTACGTGACAGGAAACTATAACTACCCCATGCTCAATGCCACCATAACGGTGGACGACACCGGTCAGGTGATAAAGCTGGAGGAATGATACAAAAAACTGAAAAGCCCCGGCAGGAGACTGATATCTCCGCCGGGGTCTTGATTGTTTATTAAGCGCTGCAGCGGCCGGCCTCAGCCCTTCCTAATCCAGAGCCTCGTCCATCTTTCCCGCCTGCTTTGCGTGTTCCACCCATATCTTGAGACCCTGGATGGAGCGGTCTATGCTGTTGAGCTTTTCAAGAATCTCGTCGAAATCCCTGCGTTCAAAATCGTTCACTCTGCCGTCCACCGCTATGGCAATGAGCCTGTCCTTTTCCGCGGACAGCTGGTTGATGCCGTTGAGGATCTCAAGGGCCACCTGGGAGAAATCCTTCAGGCCTGCCTTAGGCACATACTTCATCCCTATGGGGCACTCGTGGGTGCAGAAGTAGTTGCAGAGCTCAGGATTTTTGTATTTTTCCTCCATGACCAGCACCTCGTCGGGGTGCGGCAAAGCCTTCTCGCTTTCTATTTTTTCTATGCGCTCAGGGCTCATGAATTCAAGAAGCTCGCTGGCAGCCTCACGGCTCAGGTCCATGGCTTCCCTGCTGGTCTGATAGATATTTTTGTTTTCCTTTACAGATCTTTTACCCATTTTATATCCTCCGATAAACTGCCAATCATTATACACTAAAGCCTCTGGCTTTTGTAAAATATTTTGCTTCGGCAGTGCAAATACGCTCCTTTATTTTGCTCCGGTATACGTGGCGCTGCCCTGCCCCCTGCCGTATCATAGTATCAACAAAAGGGAGAACGCCCCGGAGGACCCGGGCGGGCAGTAATTCAAAAGGGGCTGCCTGCCAAAAGGATGCCCGGGGCGCGTATTGGGAAAGGAGTTCAAAATGAAGACCATCATCATTATCGCAGCAGCAGTTATTGCCGCCATCATTTTCGTTATAGCAAGCGGCTACGTTAAAGCGCCCCCCGACAAGGCCTACATCATCTCGGGCCTCAAGAAGAATCCGAAGATACTCATCGGCCGGGCAGGCATCAAATTCCCCTTCCTGGAGAGAAAGGACGCTCTGGTGCTTAAGCAGATAAGCATCGACATCAAGACCAACGGCTATGTGCCCACACTGGACTTTATCGGCGTCGACATCGATGCCGTAGCCAAGGTAAGGCTCAAGACCGATCCCGAGGGCATAAAGATCGCCATGAAAAACTTCCTGAACATGGGAGAACAGGCCATCGCAGACGCCCTCACCGATTCCCTTCAGGGCAACATGAGAGAGATCATCGGCACCGTTAAGCTCAAGGAGCTGAACACCGACCGCAAGAAGTTCGGAGACGAGGTCCAGGAAAAGGCTCAGACCGACATGAACGCCCTGGGCGTTGAGATAATCTCCTGCAATATCCAGAAGATAGAGGACGAAAAGGGCCTTATCGTAGCCCTGGGTCAGGACAATATGAGCCAGATCCAAAAGGACGCATCCATAGCAAAGGCTCAGGCGGAGCGCGACGTGGCCATAGCGGAGGCTGAGGCCAAGAGAATGGCCAACGAAGCCCAGGTTGCCGCAGAGACCGAGATCGCTTCCAGAAGGAACGAGCTGAGGATCAGAGAGGCTGAGCTCAAGAAGGAGTCCGATGCCCGTCAGGCAGAGGCCGACGCAGCCTATGAGATCCAGCAGCAGGAGCAGAGAAAGACCATAGAGGTCACCACCGCAAATGCAAATATCGCAAGGCAGGAGCGGGAGATCGAGCTCAAGAAAAAGAATGTTGAGGTCACCGAGCAGACCCTGGAGGCCGAGATTAAGAAGAAGGCAGAGGCGGAGAAATTCGCCCGCCAGCAGAAGGCCGAGGCCGAGCTATTCGAGCGCCAGAGAAAGGCA
>JAEEPD010000258.1 GCA_016284575.1 Bacillota bacterium
GTTGGCATAGGCTATGCGCTGCACGCGCCTTCTCTGGTGCTGTTTTCACTGCTGGCAGTCGGCGCCGCAAGCAACAGCCTTGGCGGGGCAGGCGGGCCTCTTGCGGTCTACGTTATAGCCATAGCAGCCTGCGAGCTGGGCAAGCTGGTCTCCAAGGAGACCAAGGTGGATATACTGGTAACTCCTGCCGTTACCATAATCTCAGGAAGCCTCTTAAGCGCCCTCATAGCCCCTGCCATAGGAAGAGCGGCCAGTTCCCTCGGAAGCCTGATAATGTGGGCTACGGAGCTCAGGCCCTTCCTCATGGGCATCATCGTATCCGCCCTGGTGGGTATTGCTCTTACTCTACCCATTTCTTCCGCCGCGATCTGCGCGGCCCTTGGTCTTACCGGCCTTGCGGGCGGCGCCGCCGTTGCGGGCTGCTGCGCCCAGATGGTGGGCTTCGCAGCCATGAGCTTTAAGGAAAACGGCATAGGAGGCCTGGTCTCCCAGGGCCTTGGCACCAGCATGCTGCAGATGTCCAATATAATCAAAAATCCGAAGATCTGGATCCCTCCCACCCTGGCAAGCATGATCACCGGACCAATAGCCACCTGCGTCTTCCGCCTGCAGAACAACGGAGCGGCTGTGGCTTCAGGCATGGGCACCTGCGGCATGGTGGGACCCATCGGCGTATATACGGGCTGGATCAGCGATATCGCATCCGGCGCTAAAGCCTCCATCAGCGGCTTCGACTGGCTGGGCATGGCTCTGGTGTGCATCGTCCTTCCCGCTGTCCTTTCCGTCATATTCTGCGAGATAGAAAGAAGGCTGGGCTGGATAAAGGAAAACGACCTGAAGCTTTAAAAATTCAATATTTCTGCGCTGTCAAGCAAAAGTGCTTGACAGCTTCTTTTTTTATGCTATACTTGTGCATGTTATTTGGCAGGAGGATGGACAAATGCTTGATAAATTCAGTGAAATGAGCCTTTTGTTCGAATTCTACGGAAATCTTCTGACCGAAAGGCAGAGACAGTTCGTGGATCTGTACTATAACGAAAACCTGTCTCTTACCGAGATAGGTGAAAGCCTCGGCATCTCCAAGCAGGCCGTATCCGACGGTCTCAAGAAGGCTGAGCTTCAGATGGACAAGTACGAAAAGACCATGGGCCTTCTGGCCGCATGGAAAGCGGAAAATATTCAGTAAACGGACAATATGGCATTCGAAGGATTATCTGAAAAACTAAACGGCGTATTCAGAAAGCTGTCAGGAAAGGGCACTGTTACCGAGGCGGACATAGATGCCGCCATGCGGGAGGTGCGTCTGGCGCTGCTGGAGGCGGACGTTAACTATAAGGTCGTCAAGGAATTTGTGGCCAGCATCAAGGAAAAGGCCCTGGGCGCGGACGTGCTCCAGAGTCTTACCCCGGGACAGCAGGTCATCAAGATCGTAAGCGAAGAGCTCACCCAGCTCATGGGCGGTACAGCCAGCCGTCTCACTTACAGTCCCAGCGGCTTTACCACCATCATGATGGTGGGTCTGCAGGGTACAGGTAAGACCACAAGCTCCGCCAAGCTGGCCATGTATCTTGTAAAGAACGGCAAGAAGCCCATGCTGGCAGCCTGCGACATTCAAAGGCCCGCAGCCATCGACCAGCTGGAGATAGTCGGTCAGCAGGCAGGTGTTCCCGTCTATTCCGACAGGACCAGCAAGGACCCCGTAGCCATCGCAAAGGCCGCAAGAGAAGAGGCCGAGAGGAAGGGACTCAACGTTCTGATCCTGGACACCGCAGGCCGTCTCCATGTGGACGAGGAACTGATGGATGAGCTGGTCCGCATCAAGAAGGAGCTAAAGCCCCACGAGATACTGCTGGTGGTTGACGCCATGACCGGTCAGGATGCGGTGAACGCAGCCAGCGCCTTCCATGAGGCTCTCGGCATCGACGGCATAGTCATGACCAAGCTGGACGGCGACACCAGAGGCGGTGCGGCTCTCTCCGTAAAGGCTGTCACCGGCAGTCCCATCAAGTTCGCCGGTATGGGCGAAAAGCTGGAGGCTCTGGAGGTCTTCTATCCGGACCGCATGGCTTCGAGGATTCTGGGCATGGGAGACATGATGTCCCTCATCGAAAAGGCTCAGGAAAGCTTCGACGAAAAGAAGGCCGAGGAGCTGGAGCAGAAGATGCGCTCCAACAAGTTCGATCTGGAGGATTATCTGGACCAGATCGGACAGATGCGCAACATGGGCGGACTCTCTAAGCTGATGGAAATGCTTCCCGGCGTTTCCGGCAACATCTCCGAGGACCAGATGGACGCAGGAGAGAAGGAGATCAAGACCATGGAGGCCATCATCCAGTCCATGACCAAAGAAGAGCGGAAAAAGCCCGAGCTTCTCAACGCCAGCCGCAGAAAGCGCATAGCAGCAGGCGCAGGCGTGTCGGTGGCCAAGGTCAATCAGCTGATGAAGAAATTCGAGGACACTAAAAAGCTGATGAAGCAGATGAACAGCGGCAAGCTTGGAAAGCGCTTCGGCCTGGGCGGACGCAAAGGATTCAGATTTTAAAAGTGAATAAAGTGACGAGTCGCAAGCGGAAGCGTGTCCGAAAAGCGGCCGGCTCAGCACCAATAAAGATAATAAGATTTTAAAGCAATCATGCATTAAATATTTAAATACCATAGGAGGAAAAAATGGTTAAAATCAGACTTAAGAGAATGGGAGCACACAAGAAGCCCTTCTACAGAGTGGTAGTTGCAGACGAGAGAGTACAGAGAGACGGACAGCCCATCGAGGAGATCGGCTACTACAATCCTCTGACCGACCCCGCAACCATCAAGATCGACGAAGAAGCTGCAAAGAAGTGGCTCGGCAACGGCGCACAGCCCACCGATACCGTTCGCGCTCTGCTGAAGAAGGCCGGCATCATCGAATAAGGTGACGGAATGGTAAGTTTAATCGAAACCATCGCCAGATCTCTGGTTCAGAATCCGGAGCAGGTTGAGGTTCGGCTTGTGGAGGAAAAGGGCGATTCCATGGTCATAGAGCTTAAGGTGTCCGAGTCCGACATGGGCAAGGTCATCGGCAAGCAGGGCCGCATCGCCAAGGCTATCAGAACAGTTGTAAAGGCGGCTGCAACCAAACAGAACAAGAACGTTACAGTCGAGATAGTGTCCTAGATGGCAGACTATATTGAGCTGGGCAAGATCACTGCACCGGTCGGTATAAAAGGAGAATTACGCGTCTTTCCCTACACGGACGAACAGACGCGTTTTTCTGCTGTTAAGAAGCTGCTGGCCGGAGGCAGGGAATATGCCGTGGAGTCTGTCCGTTATCAGAAGGACATGGTGGTGCTTAAGCTTAAGGGCGTGGACGACAGAAATGCCGCAGAAGCGCTGAGAAACCAGCTTCTGGCCATCTCAAGGGATGATATCTGGGACAACCCGGAGGACACCTATTTTGTTAAGGACCTGGTGGGCATGAAGGTCGTAAGCGAAGACGGAAAGCCCATAGGGACTCTGAGTAATGTTCTGGAGAACCCCGCAAACGACCTCTATGAGATAAGCCCCGAGGATACTTCAAAGCCAGCCTTTCTGGTGCCTGCCGTGAAGGAATTCATACTGGACGTGGATCTTGAAAACAGGGTCATGACCATCCATCTGATGGAGGGCCTTGACAGCCTTTAGCATTTGGAGCATCCATTGAAGATCAATATACTGACTCAGTTTCCGGAGATGTTCTCTCCGGTCATAACGGAAAGCATACTGGGAAGGGCCGCGGAAAAGGGCCTTCTCAGCTTTAACGTGGTCAATATAAGGGATTTCACTCTGGATAAGCACAGAAAGACGGATGACACTCCCTTCGGCGGCGGAGCAGGCATGGTCATGACGCCTCAGCCCGCCTTCGACGCCTTAAAAAGCGTGGGGGCTGAAGCCCTGCGCTGCATCTACATGTCCCCAAGAGGCAGGGTCCTGGACCAGAGCCTGGCAGAAGATTTGGCCAAAGAACAGGAGCTCTGCATACTCTGCGGCCACTATGAGGGGGTAGACCAGAGGATACTGGACGCCTTCCGCATGGAGGAGGTCTCCATCGGAGATTATATCCTGACCGGCGGAGAGCTTGCAGCCATGGTGCTGGTGGATGTGGTGTCCCGGATGATACCGGGTGTCCTGGGCAACGAGCTGTCGCCCCTGGATGAATCCATCTACTCTGGCCTTCTTGAGTACGACCAGTACACCAAGCCCAGGGAATACGAGGGGATGGAGGTTCCCGAGGTGCTCTACAACGGCAATCACAAGCTCATCCACCTCTGGCAGTTTGAGAACTCCCTCCGCCTTACAAAGGAGCGCCGGCCGGAGCTTCTTCAGAGCTTTCTTTCTGAGGACAGGAAGTTCACAAAGGACGAAAAGAAAATACTAGATAAGGTGCTTTCCGAGTCATAAGTGTTGAAGATATAGTATTTTTCTGCTACAATACCTTTTATGAAGGAATCCACCAGGAAAAAAATCGGGCTGCTGCTGGTAATACTCTTTCTGCTGGCAGTCGCAGGCCTGTATATATATCTTTACCTGATCCCCAACATCACCGGCGCGCTGACCCCGACAGCCATAGTCAGCTTCGGCAGGGTTCAGACCGAGGATGAGGAAGACGCTCTCATAATACGAAGCG
>JAEEPD010000259.1 GCA_016284575.1 Bacillota bacterium
GGTCGACAATGCTCGAAAGAGGCTCCATGCCCTCGGGCGCCGGATTGTGCACGAAATCGCTGAAGAAGATCTTGAGCTCCTCCGGAAGCTGCTTAAGGTCTATGCTTTCGTAGGGACCGTAATCCATCTCAAGGAGGCGGTCGTCCAGCATTATGGAGCTGCTGTCCTCAAGTCCTGCGGCTATCCTTGCGGTCTCCACAGCCCTTACAAGGGGACTGGAATAGATCCTGGAAAAACTAATTCCGCGCTCCCTGAAGAATTCCGCAGCCTTCTGAACCTGCTCTATGCCTTTGTCATTGAGAGGGGCGTCGCTTCCCCTTCCCTGCATCAGGCCCAGGCTGTTGAGCTCGGTCTGTCCGTGTCTGATTATGTATATCATCTTGTCCTACTTTCTCAGGAAAAGCCTTTCCAGATCGTAGCGGGAATATCTTATATATGTGGGTCTTCCGTGGGGGCAGTTGTAGGGGTTCTCGCAGCCGTCCAGCTGGCGGAGGAGCTCCATCGCCTCAACTGCAGAGATCCTGTCGCCGCCCTTGATGGCAGCCTTGCAGGAGTTTGATATGATCTCATCCCGTTTCAGCTCGAACTTGTCTGCTGTAAGCTTTTCGTCCTCCAGCATGCTCTCGAGAAATGCTTCAGCCTCAGCCATAGACATGCACGAGGGTACAGCCTTTACGATGAGCTCTGCGGCACCGAAGTCATCGATCTCATAACCGAGAACTCCAAGGGGTTCAAGAAGGTCCAGGGCTGCGATTTTTGCCGCAGGGCTTAAATGAAGCACATATGGAGCAAGGAGCATCTGGCTTTCCGTATCCCTGCTGCTGAAGCGGGCTCTGAGCTTTTCGAAGAGCACCCGCTCGTGGGCTGCATGCTGGTCCAGCATGTAGAGGTGATCGGGATCCTTTGCAATGATATATGTATCGAAAACAGATCCTATCAGCTCGAGGTCTGAAAACCTCAGCCTGGGAGCAGCCTTTTCTTCGATCATCTTTTCCTGAACTTCAAAGCTCTGCTGCTCCTCGGTCCGCTCGGCTCTGAGGTCTGCAAAGAAGGGCTTTGCTTCCGGATCCTCCCTGACGCTTACATAGCTGACCTTAGGAGATGGACTCTGGTCTATGCCATAGGAGACGGTTTCTGATTTTTGTTCGTTCGTTGAAGTTGACGTAATATTATTATCGTTATCTTCAGTTTTAGGGACCACATTGCTGACTCCCGGATCCAGCAGCGCCCTTCTGACAGACCTCACCAGGAAATCCCGTACCGCATCCTCCTCGAAAAAGCGTATTTCCGTTTTGCTTGGGTGTATGTTAACATCCAGCTTTGACGGATCCTCCTCCAGGAAGAGAAAGGCTGCCGGGTATTTGCCGTCGAAGACCTTATCCCTGTAGGCCTCATCCAGAGCCTTTTCTATAAGCGAGCTGCGGATAAGTCTTCCGTTCACGAAAAATATCTGGTACCTGCGGTTGTTCCTGCATTCAGAAGGAGAAGAGACAAAGCCGCTTATATGCATATCTCCGGCCGAATACTCCACCGGGATGATCTTTCTGGTGATGTCCGGGCTGAAAACGGTCATTATGGCCTGCTTCAGGGAGTTGTTTCCCAGGGTCGAATAAAGGATGGTGCCGTTGTTGACCAGTCTGAAGCGCACATTGGGATAGGCTATGGCCATTTTGGACACATAGTCGGTGACCAGGGAGCTTTCGGCATTGTCCTGCTTAAGGAACTTCTTTCTGGCGGGGATGTTGTAAAACAGGTCCCTGACCACGATGGTTGTTCCATCCTGGCAGGCGGCCTCGGTTATCTCGATTATCTCTCCGCCCTCCAGGGCTATGCGGCTTCCTGAGGCTTCGTCTGCAGTCTTGGTGACCAGCTCTATCTTTGAAACAGCCGCTATGCTGGCCAGAGCCTCGCCTCTGAAGCCCAGGCTCTGTATGGCATTGAGGTCATCATCAGTGAATATTTTTGATGTAGCATAGCGCATGAAGGCCAGGCTCAGCTCATCCTTGTGGATGCCACAGCCGTTATCCGTCACGCGGATGTATTCCTTTCCACCCTTTCTGATCTCCACAATGATGCTTGTGGAGCCTGCGTCTATTGAGTTTTCCAGCAGCTCTTTAACAATGGAAAGTGGTCTTTCCACCACTTCTCCGGCTGCTATCTTGTCTGCAATGTCCTTGGGAAGTGCTCTGATCTTGTCGTACATTTTCTTAATCCAGGAGTTTTTTCAGTTCCTCCAGCTCCTTTATGGCACCTGAGGGGGTTATGTTCATGAGATCCACGGAGGCTATCTTTTTTGCCAGCGCAGAATCCTTTACTATCTGCTGCTTCTGATCCTTTGTGGGCTCCTGCACCGCAGCCGCAAACATCGAAAGCTGCTGGCCGTAGCTGTCCGCAGCCTGATGAAGCTTAAGAGCGGGCTGATCCCCGGATTCCAGCATCTGAAGCCTGTCCTCTGCGGTCTGAAGCACTTCATTGGGCACTCCGGCCAGCTTGGCCACATGGATGCCATAGCTTCTGGAGGCGCTGCCTTCAACGATCTTGTGCAGGAAGACTATGCTGCCCCTGCTCTCGGAAACGTCCACATTCAGGTTCTTTACGCCGTGAACGCTTTCTGAGAGCACGGTGAGCTCGTGGTAATGGGTGGCGAACAGGGTGCGGACCTGCTTGCCGGGGCGGGTCAGATAGTCAACCACAGCCCAGGCAATGGAAAGACCGTCCCAGGTGGATGTACCCCGCCCTATCTCGTCCAGGATAACAAGGCTTTTCGGCCCTGCTGTATTCAGTATATATGCCAGCTCGGACATCTCCACAAAGAAGGTGGACTGTCCCATGGCGATGTTGTCCGAGGCTCCGATGCGGGTGTATATGCGGTCGCAGATGCCTATGACGGCCTCATCCGCTGGAACGAAGCAGCCCGCCTGAGCCATCAGCACTATCAGAGCCAGCTGCCTCATGTAGGTGGATTTACCAGACATATTGGGGCCTGTTATAAGCAGCATGGAGCAGTCGTCCCTGTTGATATAAAGATCGTTGGAAACGAATATGCCGTCGCGGATGGTGTTTTCGATCACCGGATGGCGACCTTTTTTGATTACTATCTCGTCTCCGCTGTTGACAGAGGGCTTTACATAGCCCAGCTTTACGGAGCTTTCCGCAAAGCTGCAGAGCACATCAAGAGCAGCTATGGCGTGGGAGCTTGCCTGTATCTGGGCTGCAAGTCCCATGGCCTTTAGCCTGAGGGCTGTAAACAGGCGGTATTCCAGGTCGTTGGTCCTTCCCTGGGCACTTATGACAATGTTCTCCTTTTCCTTCATTTCCGGAGTTACGAAGCGCTCGCCGTTGACCAGGGTCTGCTTTCTTATGTAATTCTCGGGGACTTTGTCCTTAAAGGAATTTGAAACTTCTATGTAGTAGCCGAATACCTTGTTGTAGCCGAGCCTCAGGGTCTTTATGCCTGTGCGCTCCTTCTCCTTGGCTTCAAGGGATGCTATCCATTCCTGGGCGTCTCTTGCGGAGAACTTTATGTCGTCCAGCTCCTGACTGAAGCCTGGCTTGATTATACCGCCCTCCCGGATGGAAAAAGGAGGATCGTCGACGATAGAAGCTTCGATTTCCGCGCAGAGCTCTGTCTGGGGGTCGATCTGCCGCATAAGCTCCGTAAGCAGCTTGTTTCCGCTGTCAGAAAGTGCCGCTTTGATGTCCGGCAGCACAGCAAGGCTCTGCTTTAAGGCTATCATATCCCTTGCGTTTGCTGTGCCAAGGGACATGCGTCCCGTGAGCCTTTCAAGGTCGTATATGGCCTTGAGGTGTTCCCTGAGCTCGTTTCTGAGCATTATGTCCTGGCAGAGCAGCTCCACTGCATCCAGTCTTTCCTGTATCTGGTCCAATCTGTTGAGAGGCTCCCTGAGCCACTGCTTCATTTTGCGGCTGCCCATGGCGGTGCGGCAGCGGTCGAGAACGCCAAGAAGAGAGCCCTCGGTGCTGTGCTCAAACAGAGTCTCGGTTATCTCAAGGCTCTTGATGGTAGCCTTGTCCAGACTCATATAGCTTGAAATATCGCAGATCTGAAGCTCATTCAGATGGGTCACATCCTGCTTTTGCGTATCCTTGAGATAGCCAAGAAGCGCGCCCACGCTGAAAAAGAGTTCAGGAACATCCTCCTCTGCCAGGCCTACGGATTTCAGGGATGCTGTTCTGAAATAGCGCTTCAGAGTGTCCTCTGCGGATCTTTCAGTGAAAATGTCCGTGGCCGGGACGGAGATATACACCTTATCCAGAGTCCTGGCCTGCTCCCAGAGCCAGAGGGCTTCCTCCTCTCCGAGATTTACGATTATTTCCTTTGGCTGAAGCTTGGCCAGCTGGGCCAGTATCTGCTCCTGAAAGCCCTCAGAGCCTGCCTGCATGGCGGAAAATTCACCGGTGGAGATGTCGCACCAGCAGATGGCAGCGGAGCTTCCGGAAATATAGATGCTGGCAAGGAAGTTGTTTTCCTTTTCGCTGAGCATGTTCTG
>JAEEPD010000028.1 GCA_016284575.1 Bacillota bacterium
AGCCCAGTCCTTCTCCTCCTGTGTCCACTCGGTATCGGGGATCTCGCCCAGGGTCTCGTGGAGGACCTTTGCTATGGTGGCATTGGGCATGGTGTTGTAGCAGCCGCCAAGGAACTCCACTTCCAGCTCGGTTTCTGTCATGTGAGCCGCGCCTTCAGCGCACTTGATGAGCCTCTTATATGTATCCTCGATATCAGCCCTGTCGAAGGCTCTTACGTAGTACCAGACGCTTGCTCTGTCTGGAACGATGTTGGGAGCGGTGCCTGCTTCCTTGTAGGAATAGTGGATGCGGATGCCGTCCTTGATGTGCTCTCTCAGGTAGTTTGCGCCTACACTGGTCAGCTCCGCTGCGTCAAGAGCGCTTCTGCCCTGCCAGGGATTGCCGCCTGCATGGGCGGTCTTGCCCTTGAAGTGGAAGATAGCGCTGTTGAGTCCTGTCATGACTCCTCCGGACACGCTGGGACCGGCGCTGGGATGGAAGGCTATGGCCATGTCCAGCTCCTTGAAGGCGCCCTCTCTTGCCATGAAGGACTTTCCGCTGAGCACCTCCTCTGCGGGGCAGCCGTAGAAGACCACAGTGCCCTCAAGGCCGTTCTGCTCCAGATCGTCCTTCATCGCGATGGCGCCGGCCAGGGTGGCAACGCCAAGAAGGTTGTGACCGCAGCCGTGGCCGGGACCGCCCGGTATCACGGGATCCAGGGCAGTATTCTGCTTCTGGGAAAGGCCTGGAAGAGCATCATATTCGGCAAGTACGCCTATAATGGGATGGCCCTTGCCCCAGGTGGCCCTGATTGATGTAGGCATGCCGTAAAGGCCCTGCTCCACCTCAAAGCCGTGCTTTTTCAGGGATTCCACCAGCCAGCCGCAGGCCTTGACCTCGTTATATGCCAGCTCTGGATTCTCGTACATCTTGCTGGCTATTTCTATTAATTCATCTTTGTTGTCGTCGACTACTTTTATTATCCTGCTGTAATCCATTTCAGTCCTCCTGGATCTAAATGTACCCGGTTCATAACCGAATGAAAGAAAACCCGGCAGGTCCCAAAAAAGGAGTCTGCCGGGTATGATGAAACTGATTACTTCTGAGGCTGAGGAATAGGAATGTCCTTGGGAATCGGGCAGTTGTAGGTCTTGCCCGCCATAGCTTCGTCGAATTCCTTCTTTGCAGCCTTAACAAGCTCGGGATCTCTGTAGAACTTGGCAGCAGAAGCAGCCATGACCTTAGCGCCGAAGATCATGCCCTTCCAGCCAAGAGGATTGCCGGAGCATGCGGTGATGAGCCAGGTGTGACCGCCGGCCAGAGTGTTCTCGCAGGCAGTGTTGTACATTGCGCAGGGAACGATGTGCTGAACATCGCCTACATCTGTGGAGCCGGAGCCTCTCTCATCTCTGATGGGCTGGATGCCTTCCATGATGGGAGGTACTTCCTGGCCGGTGAAGAGGTGGGAGTTGTGGTTCAGCTCGTCAGCGAACTTCTTGTCCTCATCGGAGAATTCGATGGGAGGAAGCTCCTTCATGGTGTCATAAATGGTGTGAGCGATCACCTTGTTGGGCATGGTATCATAGCAGCCGCCAAGGAACTCGACCTCAAGCTGGGTCTCAGTCATGTGAGCTGCGCCCTCTGCGCACTTCACCAGTCTCTTATAGGTATCTTCCACATCGTCTCTTGTGAAGGCTCTTACATAGTACCAGACGCTTGCTCTGTCGGGAACGATGTTGGGAGCGGTGCCGGCTTCCTTATATGAATAATGGATACGGATACCATCCTTGATGTGCTCTCTCAGATAGTTGGCGCCTACGCTCATGATCTCTGCAGCGTCCAGAGCACTTCTGCCCTGCCAGGGGTTGCCGCCTGCATGAGCGGTCTTGCCCTTGAAGTGGAAAATGGCGCTGTTGAGGCCTGTCATAACGCCTACGCCTGTGCCATTGCCGGCACCGGGGTGGAATGCGATGGCCAGATCCAGCTCCTTGAATGCGCCTTCTCTTGCCATGAAGGTCTTACCGGTCAGAACCTCTTCTGCGGGGCAGCCGTAGAAGACTACAGTTCCTTCAAGTCCGTTCTGCTCCAGGTCGTCCTTCATTGCGATGGCGCCTGCCAGGGTGGCAACGCCCAGCATGTTGTGACCGCAGCCGTGGCCGGGGCCGCCGGGAACTACGGGATCGAATGCGGAGTTCTGCTTCTGGGAAAGTCCGGGAAGCGCATCATACTCAGCAAGAACGCCGATGATGGGATGGCCCTTGCCCCAGGTTGCTCTGATAGCGGTGGGCATTCCGTAGGGGCCTACTTCCACGTCGAAACCGTGCTTCTTAAGGGACTCTGCGAGCCATGCGCAGGCCTTTACTTCGTTATATGCCAGCTCGGGATTCTCGTAGATCTTTTTAGCCAGATCGTTGAATTCGGGGGTATTGTCATCGATAACCTTAATGATTCTTGAATAATCCATATAAATGTTTTACCTCCTTGTTACAGATATACATGACTCTGCTGCTGCACGCTTATGCAGCAGCAGAAATTTTATAACGATAGAGAGCAGAGTCTGCTATGCCTTCTTCTTTGCCATAACAACGCCCAGTGCCATTGCACCGAATGCGCAGATGAGGGGAGGCAGAGAGGAAGCCATGATGGGACCTGCAAAGTTGAACATGCCCTTCAGATACATCCAGTAGATCAGGAAGGTGATGGGTGTCCAGATGATGCCCAGCTTCGGATTCATGAAGATGTAGTTTGCAAGCAGCGCTGCGAACAGAGCGGGCAGCAACAGGTTCAGAGCGGATGTTACGATGGGCGGAAGTGCATTCAGCACTGCAGCGCCTGCGATAACACCGATGGTCAGGAATGCGGTGGATACCAGGGTGGAAACAGCGCAGCCGATGGTTGCGGTGATGGTGCCCTTGTCGGTACCTTCCTCGATGCCTGCGGACTTGGTTGCGATAGAAGATGCAGGTACACGCAGGTTGGAAATGTTACCGGAAAGGAATGCCATATAGGTTCCGGGTACGCCCAGCATTGTGAAGTAAGAGATAGGCTCTCTGATGTATACAGTGATCAGCATGGGGAACTGGATGGCGAATGCGCCCCAGAATGCGCCCCATTCAGGCCATATTCCGCGCATGGCCAGATAGATACAAGGTCCGAATACCAGCAGGATACCAAGAAGGTTTGTGCCGCGGCCCCATTTGATTATATAAGGCAGGAATTCTCCTCTAAAAACGTTTTTCTCTTCCATGATTTTTCTCCTTTTTTCCTCTTTGGATAAGTACTTTGCTCATTTCTCAAATCACTTGAGGAAAAATGCGCCGACGATCATGCCGCCGAACATAGCTATAGTCATACCAAACTGCTGAGCCCATTTTGCGTGAGTCTTATTGATATACACATTCAGAAGGCACATGATGATAAAACCTGCAATTGCAGACCACATATTGGCGCTTGCTGCATTGAAGGGCATCATACGCTGAGCTACCATGTAGCCGAAGCCGCCGACGCCGCCGCCTGCGGTAAGTGCTACGACTGCATCCATGTTGCCGCCGGTTACCTTGTCTCTGAAGGTCTCCATCTTATCGGTGAAGAGTGCGGAAACCAGGATCCAGCCGAGGCAGCAGGTGGTCATGATCCATGCGCAGTTTGCGAATGCTTCGGGGGTCATGTTGTTGGTACCAAGCTGGCATCCGGCTGCGGTTGCGGCACGGTCAGCAGCAGGAAGCTCGTACATTACGGAGCCGATGAATGCAAGACGCATCCATGCGAGGGGGCCGCCTACGGAAGCCAGCAGGGAAACCATGCCGGATACGATTACGATAGAGGGGCCAAGAGATGCGAAGAAGGAAGACCTTGCAGCTTCTTTCATCTGTTCAGTGGTTACGCCTACAGCAGGACCAAGTGTCCAGGCCTTTCTGAAGAAGATCCATGCCTGATAGAGTACCAGAAGAACTGCCGGGATGCAGGAGATCCACATGCCCAGACTGTTCGCAGTTTTCAAATATTCAAGTTCCATATATAATTCCTCCGGATCCCAGAGCTTTGCATCTGTATCTGTATGCAGGACCGCTGCGCAGGGTCCCCTATACTGATGAAAGCCGGGAAGTTACAAAAAAAATAGAATATATTACCCTAAAACGGCGAGCGCAGCTCTTAGTGAACGGGTTCTGTATTCATCGCAACCTCCTATATTTATTCGAATAATCAAATAATAACCCGAATTTTTACGAAAATTCTTATTATTTAACTGTGTTCATTTTAGCACATTCATACATTATTTCAATATATAGAATGGGTTCTATATTAAAATTGCATAAAATGAGCACATCCTTATTATTTTGTGATAAATAAAACGAACCGGTTTCATCATCCTGAAACACGGTTCGTATCATGCATTAACACTATATGCTGTTGGTTTAGTTGACGAAGAGGTTATCCATATCGTCCCGGAATTTCTGCTGCTGAGTAAAGCCGCCCTTTCCCGTGGTCTCGTTGAACTGCCTGAGCAGATCCTTTTGCTTGGATGTGAGCTTTGTGGGTATCTCCACATTTATCTCCACATACATGTCTCCTGGCTGGCCGGTGCGCACGTTGGGAACGCCCTTCTTCTTCAGCCTCAGAACTGTGCCGGGCTGGGTGCCTGCGGGGATCTTGCAGGAAAGCTTGTCCTTCAGGCCAGGAATGGTCACCTCATCACCCAGCGCCGCCTGAGCAAAGCTGATGGGCACGGAAAGCCAGAGGTCATCGCCCCTTCTTTCGAACATGCTGTGCTCCTTAACCTGCAGAACTATGTACAGGTCTCCTGCGGGACCGCCGTTATATCCGGGCTGACCCTGACCGCGCAGAGTTATGATGGAGCCGTTGTCCACGCCTGCCGGGATCTCCACGGTAATGTTCAGGGTCTTGCGTACCCTGCCGCTGCCTCCGCAGGTCTTGCAGGGGCTTTCGTTTATCTGACCGGTGCCGCCGCAGAAGGTGCAGGAGCTGACCTGCTGCATAGCGCCGAACATGGTGGACCTGGTGGTGGTCACCCTGCCCGAGCCGCCGCAGTGGGGACAGATCTTCTTGGCCGTACCAGGCTGAGCTCCTGAGCCGCCGCAGGTATCACAGACCACGTTCTTAGTGAGCTTGATCTCCTTCTTGCAGCCGAAAACAGCCTCGTTGAAGCTGATGGACATGGATTTTTCGATATCCTGTCCCTTCCTCGGGGCATTGGGATCCTGCCTGTAGCCGCTGCTGCCGCCTGTGAACATGTTGAATATGTCCTCAAAGCCGCCAAAGCCGCTGGTGAAGTTCGAAAAATCGGAGAAGCCGCCAAAGCCTGAGCCTCCGCTTCCGAAGCCCGCGTTGGGATCCACCCCCGCGAAGCCGAACTTGTCATATTTATTTTTCTTATCGGGGTCCGAAAGCACTGAATAGGCCTCGTTTACCTCCTTGAACTTTTCCTCGGCGTTTTTGTCGTCCGGGTTTCTGTCCGGGTGGTATTTCATGGCCATCTTGCGGAAGGCGGATTTGATCTCGTCCTCGCTGGCGCCCTTCTGTATGCCTAAGACCTCGTAATAATCTCTTTTATTGTCTGCCATTTAGTGGTATTCCTTCATGCAGACTTCCCAGGCTGAGATCCAGCCCGGGAAGCCCTGTTTTTTATGCTTTGTGACTACTTATTGTCGTCGTCTACGA
The DNA here is from genome assembly GCA_016284575.1 of Bacillota bacterium. Classification (GTDB taxonomy): domain Bacteria; phylum Bacillota; class Clostridia; order Peptostreptococcales; family Anaerovoracaceae; genus RGIG2707. Next base: position 5,660 of record JAEEPD010000028.1, read on the forward strand.
CCTCGAAGTCTGCGTCGACCACATTGTCGCTGCCGCCCTGAGGACCTGCCTGAGCGCCGCCCTGCTGGCCGCCGAAGCCTGCTCCGGGGTTAAAGCCGGCACCGGGATTGAAGCCTGCTCCCATGTTGGGGTTGAAGCCCGCGCCCATGTTGGGATCGAAGCCGCCCTGAGGACCTGCCTGGCCCTGAGCGCCCTGATTCTGTGCGTTCTGTGCAGCCTGCTCGTAGAGCTTGGTGGAGATAACATGATACTCCTGAGTCAGAGCCTCGATCTTGGCCTTGATGTCCTCGGTGGTGCCTGCATTGATGGCGCTCTGAAGAGCATCCTTGGCTGCGGTGATCTTAGCCTTCTCGTCCTCTGTGAGCTTGTCTCCCAGATCCTTCATGTTCTTCTCGGTCTCGTAGATCAGAGTCTCGCCCTGGTTCTTGACCTCGCTGTTTTCCTTCTTGGCCTTATCAGCCTCCGCATACTGCTCAGCCTCTCTTACCTTCTGCTTGATCTCATCCTCTGAGAGCTTGCTGGAGGAGGTGATGGTTATGCGCTGCTCCTTGCCGGTGCCCAGATCCTTAGCGCTTACGTTAACGATGCCGTTGGCGTCGATATCGAAGGTTACCTCGATCTGAGGGATACCGCGGGGCGCTGGAGGAATGCCGGAGAGCTGGAAGCGGCCCAGTGTGATGTTGTCGCTGGCCATCTGACGCTCACCCTGCATTACGTGAATATCAACTGCGGTCTGGTTGTCGGCTGCGGTGGAGAAGATCTGGCTCTTCTTGGTAGGAATAGTAGTATTCCTTTCGATCAGCTTGGTTGCGATGCCGCCCAGAGTCTCGATGGACAGAGACAGAGGAGTTACATCCAGCAGAAGCACATCCTTGACCTCGCCGGTCAGAACGCCTGCCTGAATGGCTGCGCCAACTGCTACGCACTCATCGGGGTTGATGCCCTTGAAGGGCTCCTTGCCGGTGACGTTCTTTACAGCCTCCTGAACTGCGGGGATCCTTGTGGAGCCGCCCACCAGGATGACCTTTTCCAGATCAGCTGTGGTGACGCCTGCGTCCTGCATAGCCTTTCTCATGGGCTCGATGGTCCTCTGGACCAGGTGCTGGGTCAGGTCGTTGAACTTGGCCCTGGTGATGTCCATGTTCAGGTGCAGAGGTCCGTTCTGGTTTACAGTAATGAACGGAAGGTTAACATTGGTTGTCTGGCTGGAGGAAAGCTCCTTCTTTGCCTTTTCTGCGGCCTCCTTCAGTCTCTGAAGAGCCATGTTGTCGTTTCTCAGATCCACGCCGTTTTCCTTGGCGAACTGATCTGCCATGTAGTTCATAAGAACGTTATCGAAGTCGTCGCCGCCCAGCTTGGTGTCGCCGTTGGTGGAAAGTACCTCGAATACTCCGTCGCCCAGCTCCAGGATGGAGACATCGAAGGTGCCGCCGCCCAGGTCGTATACCAGTACCTTGTGGTGAGTCTTTTCCTTATCAAGGCCGTAAGCCAGGGCTGCTGCGGTAGGCTCGTTGATGATCCTCTTTACGTCCAGACCTGCGATCCTGCCTGCGTCCTTGGTTGCCTGCTTCTGGCTGTCGGAGAAGTATGCGGGAACGGTGATTACTGCCTCGGTGATCTTCTCACCCAGATAGCTCTCGGCGTCTGTCTTAAGCTTTGCAAGAATCATTGCGGAAATGTCCTGCGGTGTATAGGTCTTGCCATCGATGCTGACGGTGTAGCTGGAACCCATGTGTCTCTTTATTGAAGAGATGGTGCGGTCCGGATTGGTGATGGCCTGACGCTTTGCTGTCTCGCCTACCAGTCTTTCTCCGCCCTTTGTGAAACCTACAACTGAAGGTGTAGTCCTGTTTCCTTCTGCGTTTGCGATTACGACCGGTTCGCCGCCTTCCAGCACTGCTACTACGCTGTTGGTGGTACCAAGGTCGATTCCTATAACTTTACCCATTGATTTATCCTCCTAAGTTTTCACTTGAATTAACTATATATGCTACTGAGCGACAATGACCATCGCAGGTCTTATGAGCTTGTCGTTCAGGGTGTAGCCCTTCTGAAGCACGGTTATTACTGTGCCGCTTTCTGCATCCTCTGAGGGGAGCATCTGCACCGCATTGTGGAAGTTGGGATCGAACTGCTTTCCTTCGGCTTCGATGGGCTTGATGTTGTTCTTTTCAAGCACTGTCATCAGCTGCTTTAAGATCAGCTCCATGCCCTCCTTGAACTTTTCGTCGGTGCATTCGGAACCCAGAGCTCTTTCGAAATTATCGATCACATCCAGCAGAGCCGTTGCCAGCTTCTTGTTGGCGAATTCGATGTCGCTGGCCCTGTCCTCCTGGGTCCTGCGCTTATAGTTCTGAAAGTCCGCCTGCAGTCTTAACAGCTGAGAGCTGAGCTCAACCACCAGCTTTTCGGCCTTCTCCTGAGCATCCTCCACCTTCTCGGAGGCGCTGTCCTCCGCCTCGGCGGATGCAGGCTCTTCAGATGCCTCTGTGGGCTCCTCAGCGCCCTTCTGAGCGTCTTTTTCGCACTCTTCGGTATTTTCTTCAGGGGCTTTCATTTCTTCTTCTAAATCGCGTTTTTCTTCTGTCATGGTTCCCTTCCTTTACTGATCGTCAGGAGCATCAACAGGATCCGCCCCATCTGTATCGCTTTCTATCTCAAAGCTCCGGCTTATGTTATCCGTAAGATATTTTATTACCGAGCTTATCTCGCTGTATTTCATCCTGGTGGGGCCGATTACGCCAAGCTTTCCCACCAGCTTTCCGTTGACTCTGTAGTCCGCGGTTATGAGGCTCACGTCCTTCATGTCCTCGGAGTTTTCGTCGCCTATTGTTATTATCAGACCGTTGTCCCTGTTCACCAGAACGTCCGTCAACTGGTCCTTGTTCTCCACCAGACTGAAGAAATCCCTGGCCTTTGAGATGTCGCTGTACTCCGGCAGGCTGAATACGTTGGAATAGCCCTCCA
>JAEEPD010000029.1 GCA_016284575.1 Bacillota bacterium
AGGGCAAAGGACGATGAGGGCAGGCTGGTAACAGACTGCAAAGCGGGCAGCAGCGTAAGCTTCAGGCTCGACCCCTCTGCCGTACACCTTTTCGACCCTGAAACCGGTCTCAATCTTGAAAACATGAGGCAGCAGCCATGAAGAAACGAAATCTTAAGCCGCTGCTTTTTCTTCTTCCCATACTGATATTTTCCATAGCCTTTGTCTATTACCCCTTCGCCAGGGTGATCGTCAACAGCTTTTCCCTGGTGAACGCAAAGGGACAGCTTAAGGGCTTTGCGGGGCTGGAAAACTACCGCTACGTCTTCTCCAGAGGGGACTTTGCGGTGGCCCTTGGAAACAGCCTCAAGCTGGCGGCGGTAAACGTGCCGGTGACCCTTTTCATAACCATTTTCCTGGCGCTTCTTGCAGAAAAAAAGCGGAGACTGAGTCCCGTCTACGAGACTCTTTTTGCGCTGCCCATGTCCGTCTCCATGTCAGCAGCCTGCATGATCTTCAAATCCATGTTCAGCCCCGCCCTTGGCTGGGTGAACTATTTCTTCGGTCTTTCGCTGGGCTGGTTCGAGTCCAGGGAGACGGCCCTTGCAAGCTGCCTCATCCTTACCATCTGGATGGGCATAGGCTTTGACTTTCTGCTGTTTTTATCGGCGCTTCGGGGTATCCCGGACCAGCTTCTGGAGGCTTCTGAGCTGGACGGTGCAGGGCTTTTCACCCGCATATTCAGGATAAAGCTTCCTCTGATATCGCCAACCATACTCTACGTGCTCTGCACCAATTTCGTGCTGGCGCTGCTCACCTCCGCGCCCATGATAATCATTACCCAGGGCGGACCCGCCAGGTCCACCACCACTCTTATGTACATGATGTACGCCTCCGGCTTTGGCAGCTCAGACTACAGCCTGGCCGCGGTGGTGGCTCTCTGCGCCTTCGTGCTGAGCCTTGGCTTTACCATTCTTTCCTTTGTGTTTGAGAGAAAGAGGGTGCATTATCAATGAGCAGACCCGATCTGAACAAGGGGCCTAAGGCTTCAAGGCCCGCTTCCATAACTTCAAGGGAAAGGGCTGCAGACATTGCCGTAAGCATCATCGCTCTGGCCATAGGCCTGGTGCTTATCTTCCCCATAATCTACTGTATTTTCGGGGCCTTCAAGACCCCGGCGGAGTTCATGACGCCTAAGCTTCTTCCGGGGAGCTTCGCCAATCTTGACAACTTCAGGGAGGCTTTGCAGAAGGCGGATCTGCTGCGCTACATGGGCAATTCCTTTATCGTGTCCTTCTTCGGCACCACCATCAGGCTGCTGTTTGCGGTCTTTGCCGCCTACGCCTTCGTGTACTACGAATTTCCCCTAAAGCGCTTCTGGTTCTTCTTCATACTGGGCACCATGATGCTGCCTGGGGACATACTTCTGACCACCAATTACATCACCGTATCAAGGCTTCACCTTCTGAACAGCTACCTCGGCATGATGATAGTCAGCTTCGTGGGCGCCAGCCAGATGTTCATGCTGCGTCAGCGCTTTCTGTCCGTTCCGAAGGAGCTTAAGGAGGCGGCGGAGCTTGACGGCTACGGAGATCTGGGCTTCATATTCAGGGTCCTGCTTCCAGTCTGCAGGCCGGTTCTGGTGACGCTTTTCGTCCAGGGCTTCATAACCCTGTGGAATTCCTACCTCTGGCCTCTGCTGGTCACCGCCAGCGCTCCGGAGATGAGGACCATAATGGTGGGCATCACCAAGCTCAACTCCTGGGAGGACGAAAATTACTGGCTGGTGCTGGCAGGAGTGTGCATCTCCCTGATCCCGTCCTTTGTGCTTTTCGTTATTATGCGAAGAAGCCTCAGGAAAAACGGCCTTGAGGGCGCTCTTGTGGGCTAGTCTGGCGAAAACGGCATTGGAAGGATTTCTTTTGGCCAGCTGAAAATAATCCTTTACTTCAGCTGCCGGCAGTAGTAAATTATATCCGATAACAAACTTCAGGGCGGGGTGAGATTCCCCACCGGCGGTAAAGCCCGCGAACGCCGAAAGGCGCCGATCCGTTGAAACTACGGGGCCGACAGTATAGTCTGGATGGGAGAGGCACATAGACTTTTGCATTTTTGCCCTGTGTTTCCGCAGGGCATTTGTATTTAAAATCTAACTGCCTTCCGAATTTTTTTGGAGGTCAAACATGAAAAAATTATTAGCGATAATTCTGGCTGCGGCAATGGTTTTAGGGCTTGCAGCCTGCGGCGGACAGCAGGAGGGGGCAGGAAGCGGTGATGTAAAGCCGCCTGAGCCTCAGGGCTTTGAGCCCAAGCTGGGCACGGAGCCTGTGGAGATAGTCTTCTGGCACAGCGCTTCGGATGCGCAGGGCCAGCTGATGGACAAGTACATTCAGGAGTACAACCAGAGCAACGGCAAGCAGGTGACGGTGAATGCGGTCTATCAGGGCCAGTATTCCGATGCCACAACGCTGCTCAAGTCCATACTTTCCGCAGAGAACTACAGCGAGCTTCCCGATGTGATGCAGATGGATGCCACCGGCAAGGTCGACTATTTCAACTCCGGCAAGGCCTTTACCGCCAGCGACGCTCAGACTCAGTTTGAGGAGTCCGTTCAGGGCAGCTATCTGGACGCAGCTCTTGGAAACTGGGAGTTTTCCGGCGTTCAGCTGGGTCTTCCCTTTGCCACATCCACGACCATTACCTACTACAACAAGACTCTGCTGGAGCAGGCGGGCTGGGATAAGTGCCCCGATACCTTCGGAGATCTGATCCGACTGAGCGAGGACTTCAAGGCTAACAAGATAAATGTTCCTGTTATCGGCACAGTTCCCAACACTCCGACCCTTGCCAACTGGCTGGGTCAGCTGGGCAGCTATGTGGTCAACAATAAAAACGGCTCCGACGGCATGGCAGACAAGCTGGAATGCGTTGATAACGGGGCTCTCAAGACCTTCCTGTCCGAGTGGAAAGCTCTGTACGACAACGGCGCTCTCACCAACGATGCGCTTTCCACCTCGGCCTTTGTGGCAGGGCAGGTGGCCATTTTCACCAGCTCTTCCTCCAATATAAAGAGCGTTCTGGACAAGGTGGGCGGGGCCTTTGAGGTTGGCGTGGCGCCGTACCTTAGGGTCAGCAGCAGCGCCTCCCACGGGGCTACGGTCTCCGGCTCCTTCCTTGCCATGTTCGACAGCCAGGATCAGCTGAAGATGGAGGCTGCCTGGGATTTTGTGAAGTACATGACCGGAGAGGCTGTGCAGGCTGATTTTGCCGTGAACACCGGCTACATCCCTGCCAACAAGGCGGCCTTTGAGAACAGCGCTTACAAGGCTCTGCTGGCTTCCACGCCCCAGTTTGACGTGGGTCCGGAGCAGCTGGAAAAGACGCCCTCTGATATGAGGAGCGTTACGGTCGGTCCCTCCACGGATTTCTATTACGCAATCATGAACAACTGCTCAGACATGCTGGCTAATGGCCAGAGCGTGGATGAGACGGTGTCGAAGATGGCAGAGGAGCTTCAGGGCCTGCTGGACGCATACAAGCGCGCAAATCTGTAAAAAATATGCTTGACAAAGGGCTTTATTGAGCGTACAATCTCAAATAATTTAATACTTTAAACCGTTGAACAAGAGTAAGTAGGCAGTATTTGAGCCGCCCAGAGAGCTGCGGATGGTGGGATCGCAGCAGGCAGAAGCTGTTGAATGGACTTGGGAGGGCAGCCGAAAGGTGCAGATTGAAGGAAAGGCCAGAGCCGGAGCTTCAGGAAACGCCAAGTAGCAGCTGACGGGGAACTCCGCCCGTTATCAGTGGAGCAGCCGTTGCTTGACGGTTGATGAGTGGGTAGGGCTTAAGGCCTTGCCAAATTGGGTGGTACCGCAAGAGTTTATCTCCTGTCCCAGTGAAAACTGGGGCAGGAGTATTTATTTTCCGGGAAACTTCTCTCCAGACAAGCAAAACAGGCAGCCCGGAGCAGCAAAGGGGCGCGGAAACCGCAGCCCGTAAGGACAAATAAGGAGAGAAAAAATGACAGACTACAGAAAAGAAGCAGAGGCCATCGCAGCTGAGATAACAGAGGCCAGAAGAGTCATCCACGGCTACGCAGAGCTGGGGCTTGAGACCGTAAAAACCGCAGCCTTCATCGAGGAAAAGCTCAGAAGCTACGGCATAGAGCCCAAAAGATGCGGCAAGAACGGCGTCACAGCCATAATCGGCCAGGAGCCGGCAGGCGAGGGCAGCGGAAAGGTCATACTTCTGAGAGGCGACATCGACGCCCTTCCCATGAAGGAGGAGACAGGCCTCCCATTTGCGGCAACCAACGGCAACTGCCATTCCTGCGGCCACGACCTTCACGGCGCCATGCTGCTGGGAGCGGCCAAGCTGCTGAAGGCTCATGAAAAGGAGCTTAAGGGCAGGGTCAAGCTGATGTTCCAGCCCGGCGAGGAGGTCCTTGGCGGCGCCAACGAGATGATCGCAGACGGCCTGCTGGAGAACCCCAAGGTGGACGTGGCCATAGGCATGCACACCAGCTCCGGCGGCGATCACTGCGACCTTGGCCTGGTCACCTTCAAGAGAGATTATTCCACCTTCTCCGGCGATTTCGTCCGGGTGACGGTCCACGGCAAGCAGTCCCACGGCAGCCGTCCCGAGACCGGCGTGGATGCCATAAACATCGCAGCCCACATTGTGACAGGCCTGGAGGAGCTGATCGCAAGAGAGGTCTCCAACACCGAGCGCTCGGTGGTGCTGGTGGGCAAGATCGCAGGCGGCGACAGCTGCAATACCCAGGCGGGAACCTGCGTGCTGGAGATATCCGTAAGAGCAGCAAGCTCCGAGAGAAGAAGCTTCCTGAAGCAGAGGGTCAAGGAGATTTCCGAGGGCATAGCCCTTGCCTTCCGCGGCACGGCGGAGACCGAATATGTGTACGGCCAGCCTCCCATGTACAATGCGCCTGAGATGTGCGACTGCGTGCCCGGCTATGCAGCCGAGGTGGTGGGGCAGGATATGGTCAAGGAGCTGTTCGAGTTCGGCGGCACCGAGGACTTCACCGCAGTGGCGGAGAGGGTCCCCAGCGTGTATCTGCACATAGGCTCCGGTGCCATCGCAGGCAGGGATGTGACCCATCACAATCCGAAGATAATATTCGACGAGGCAGTGCTTCCCATAGGCGCAGCGGTCTACGCAAACGTGGCCGCCAGATACCTGGAGGAGCACCAGTAGGGGGCAAAGGAGCCCGCAAGGACTGCCAAAGCTAAAGCTCAGGCCGAGGCTAAATGAACTGCATAGCCTGCCAAAGCGAGCCGAACAAGCACCAGAGCAGGCCAGTCCACAAACAATAAACTCAGAAAGCAAATTCAACAGGAGGACCTGAAATGTCCGCAATATATGCACTCACAATAGTACTCTTTATCTATGCAGCAGGAGATCTGATCTCCCTGCTCACCAAGGCCAAGCTGCCCTCGGGCGTGGCAAGAAGCATCATCATCCTGGCAGGGCTCTGGCTCAAGATCCTGCCGGAGGAGACCTTCGCAGCCTCCACCATCGGCGGCTTCGGCATGATGGCCGTCACCCTGATGATAACCATGCTGGGCACCACCATCGACACCCCGGAGCTGAAGCGCCAGATCAAGACCATAATCGTCTGCCTCTTCAGCCTTGTGATCTCCACCATCGTGATCATCCTTCTCGGACCCATCATCATCAACCCCCAGTACGCCTACGTGGGCTCTGCGGTATACGCCGGCGGCGCAGCCGTGGTCCTGATGATGACCTCCGCCCTGAAGCCTCTGGGCCTGGTGGAGGTGGTGGGCTTCTTCACCATACTGAGCACCGCGCAGGGCTTCTTCGGCCAGCCGGTCTGCGCATTCTTCCTCAGAAAATACGCAACGGCCTTCCTGGCTGACAAGAAGAATGTGGACGAATGGGCAGATGCGGACGCACCGGTCCTGGCAGAGGGCAAGAAGAAGATCTTCCAGCTTCCCGCAAAAATCGACCGTATTCCTGTGATTCTGCTTAAGGTTGCCATCCTGTCCTCGGCGGCAGCCTTCCTGGCAGGCCTTACCGGCGGCAAGATCCACGCCTTCGTTATCTCCCTGATCTTCGGCTGGATAGCCGTTGAGACCGGCTTCCTGCAGAAGGGCACCATGGGCAAGATCGAATCCAGCGGCATTATCACCTTCCTGGCAGCCTGCGTGCTCTTCAGCAACTACGTGGGCATCACTCCCCAGATGTTCCTGGGCTATCTGCTGCCGATCTTCGTGGTAATGATCCTTGGCATGATAGGCACCTTCGCAGGCGGCTTTATTATGAGCAAGGTCTTGAAGATGCCCGTGGGACTGGCGGTGGCACTGGGCCTGACCTGCACCTTCGGCTTCCCCAACACCATGATACTGACCAACGACGTCTGCGACGCCATGGCATCCGACGAGAGGGAGCGCAAGGCGCTGTACAACGTGCTGATGCCCAAGATGCTGGTGGCAGGCTTCGTGACCGTTACCATGGCCTCCATGTTCGTTGGCAGCTTCGTATTGGCGACATTCTTCTAAAGGATTTACAGACGAACAGTTTTTCATCGGGGACGGTTCTGATTTTGCAGAGCCGTCCCTATCGCGTTTACAAGCATCGTGTGCATTTTTCGTGCCAAATTGACGATTTTGCTTGCGAAAGAGCATATCAGCATATATAATACTTCTGTTTGCAACCCAAACATGGAGATTTTTATGGAAGAAACTATTGCAATCAGCGACATTCTGGCGTCTGCTGCGAGACATATCAAGAAAATAATCGTCTGGGCTGTTATCGGGGCGCTGCTTTTAGGAGCATGGCAGGGCTTTACGGAAGGCAGGAAGGTCATGAATCCTGAAGAAGCAGATTCCAGAGACGAATACGAAAGAAATCTGGTCACACTGGAGAACACCATCAAAAGGTCCCAGATCTCACTGGAAAACGAGAGGCAGTATATAAGCGAAAGCCTTTGGATGGGGCTCAATCCTTACAACACATACAGATGCCTTGTCAATATAAATCTTGCTGATGTGGCGATCCCCCAGGACATGATGTTCGGTCAGGACATCAACCCGCTGGACTACATAAGCGGCCGCATCCTCAGCCAGTACACCATGGCATGGAATAATCTGGACCTGTCCAAGGAGCTTGGACTTTCCAAGTATGCAGATGTAGAGGACCGCTTCATACGCGAGCTTGTAAGCATAGGAGCAGCTAATGGGACCATAACCGTTTCCGCTTATGAAAACAGCGAAAGCGAGGCGAGGGATCTGGCAAAGGCAGCCGCAAAGCTGATCTATGGGCTTCAGAAGGATGTCACAGATCTCAGCTACAGCCATGCGCTGATGGAGAGCTCATCTTCCAACAAACCGCAGATCTTCGAAAACATAATGAATTCCCAGCAGAATCATTATGACAACGTTGACACTTACATAAACCAGATAAGTGAATCTCAGGAGGAGATAAAGAAGCTGGATCCTCCAGACGGACCAGCGAAGGCGATAATCAAGAAGGCCATTATCGGCGGCCTGGCAGGTTTTATGCTTTCCGCTTTCTGGCTGGTGATGAGGGATGTTTTCAGATGCATCGTTC
>JAEEPD010000030.1 GCA_016284575.1 Bacillota bacterium
ATAGGCTACGAAGATTACAAGGGTGAGGTCCCCCAGAGGGCTGCAGGCGCCATCATAGCTCAGGAGCCTGGAATCACCACGCCTTACGCGCTCAACAATATTCAGGAGAGGGCACAGCTCTTCGTTGGCCCCGGCACCAAGGTCTACGAGGGCATGATCGTGGGTCAGAACAGCAGAAACGACGATATGATCGTCAACCCCTGCAAGGCTAAGCACGTGTCCAACATGAGAGCTGCCGGCTCAGATGACGCTGTCAAGCTCAGCCCCTACAGAGTATTCACTCTGGAGGAGGCTCTGGAGTGGATCAACGATGACGAGCTTGTGGAGATAACTCCCGTGGATATCCGTCTGCGCAAGAAGATCCTGAACGAGCTGGAGCGCAAGAGAAGCGGAAGAGTATATAATACTCAGAATTAATGATTTATCCGAATAAATCGATAGTAGGTATCAAAAAATGATATACAAACACCCTCCACTGTGATATTCTTATCACAAAGGAGGGCGTTTTTTTATGGATCTATGCAATCTCGTCCTTGGAGCGGGGCTGGTGCTTATGGCCTTTTATATACGCGAGAAGCTCAGGAGCTGCTCCCTTAGGGCAGCGGTCCTGAAGTCCCTGGTTTCGGCGGTATTCATAGCGCTGGGGATCTGCGGCTGGTACGCTTCCGTGCTTCGGGGCGGGTCTCATATTTTTGCGCCCTTCGTGATAACAGGTCTGGTGTTCGGGCTGATGGGTGACATCTGGCTGGATCTGAAATACGTCTATCCGGCGGATGACAGACCCTTCACCTATGCGGGTTTTGCGGTTTTCGGGGTTGGCCATATATTTTTCGTGAGCGGTCTGCTGCTTCAGTTCAAGGGTGAGGGAGCCCTTCCCTATGTGGGGGCAGGGCTGGTTCTCGGCGTTATTTCAGGGATAATGGTTATCCTGCTGGAAAAGCCGATGAAGCTGGATTACAGCGGCATGCGGGCCATCGTGCTTATATATGGAATGCTGCTTTTCTCCTCGGTTTTTGTATCCGGTGGGCTTGCTCTCTACCGGGGCTTCAGGGTAAAGGCGCTGAATCTTTTCTTCATCGGGGCAGTGTCCTTTTCTTTGTCGGATCTGGTGCTCAGCGGCACTTACTTTGGCAAAGGAAAGGACCGTCCGGTGGACATAATCGCGAACTATATCCTTTATTACGGCGGCCAGTTTATGATAGCCTACTCGCTGTCCCTGCTGGCTTAGCTTTGAGGCGCTGCGGTCCGGACAGGCTGCAGGTTGATTACTTTTAATGGAACGAATCAAGATCGAACATCCCATAGCTCCTACCTTTGATGAAAACAGCCGGGTACTTGTACTCGGCAGTTTTCCTTCTGTGAAGTCCCGGGAGATGGCGTATTTCTACGGTCATCCGCAGAACCGGTTCTGGAAGGTGCTGGCGGCGCTGTTTGAGGAAGCTGTCCCGGAAACCGTGGAGGAGCGGAAAGCATTTCTTCTGGGTAATCATGTGGCCGCCTGGGACGTGATCAAAAGCTGCAGCATAGAAGGGTCTTCGGACAGCTCCATAAAAGACGTGGTTCCTAATGACCTCAGGCCTATACTTGACAATTCCCGGATAACCCGCATATTTGTCAACGGCAAGACCGCCGAGCGCCTGTACCGCAAATATATCGAGCCTTCTCTTCTTGAAGACGGATACCCGGAATCCCTTGCCCACGCCGCATGTCTCCCCTCCACCAGCCCTGCAAATGCAGCCTGGACCCTGGAAAAGATCACAGAAGCCTGGCGGATGGTACTGCAGTGATTCCGGCGGAGGTGTTTAATTGCAGTTCGGGGAGCCTTTTGTTAAAATATACGGAAGATAACACAGACATCGAAACAAATAAAGAATAATAAATGACTGGAGACAGCATGCAGATAAGAATCACGGATTTAAGCACAGACGGAAGGGGCATTGGCAGGACTGAGAGCGGACAGGTGGTGTTCGTTGAGGGCGCTCTGACAGGCGACCTGGCAGAGGTCGAGCTGTACGAGGATGCCCCTGGCTCAGGGAAAAAAGAAGCAAAGCGCGGCTCCTCCCTTCTGAAGGGCAGGGCGGTGCGGATCATAGAGCCTTCCCCCGACCGGGTGGAGAACGACTGCCCGTACTTCAGGGACTGCGGCGGATGCACTCTGCGCGAGCTCAGGTACGAAGCCCAGCTTTCCTGGAAGGAAAGCTATGTGCGTTCTGTCCTGACCCGCATTGCAGGGCTCAAGGACCCTGTAGTCAGACCAATTCAGGGCATGGAGCAGCCCAGCCGCTACCGCAACAAGGTGGAATTCGCAGTGGAAAATGGCATCCCCGGTTTTTACGGCGAAAAGAGCCACAGGCTGGTGCCCATAGAGGACTGCCTGCTTCAGGATGAGGCTATTACAAAGCAGCTTCGCAAGGAGATGGAAGCACTGAGCCGTCACTGCAGCCGCATGACCATACGCTGCAGTCACCCGGATGGCAGCGGGGAGCCTGAAAATACCGAGATCATGGTCATCAAGGAATACGACGACGGCAACATCACAGCAAGCTGCCGGGTGCTTCACGACCTGCTGCAGACCGAAATGGCGGACATAAAGACCGAGATCTCCCCCATGTCCTTCTATCAGGTGAATTCTGCCCAGACTACAAAGCTCTACAGCATTGCCCAGCGCTATGCCGCACTTACCGGCAACGAGCGTGTCCTGGACCTCTACTGCGGCGCCGGTACCATAGGCCTTTCCATGGCATCCAAAGCTGCCCGCGTTATAGGTGTCGAGGTCAATAAGCAGGCCATTCTTGACGCCAACAGAAATGCCGTGATCAACGGGATCGTCAATGCAACCTTTGTGCAGGGAAAAGCCGAAGACGCAGTAAATACAAAGCTTCAGGGCGTTCAGGCCGATGTTGTGATCCTTGATCCCCCAAGGTCGGGCTGCAAGGAAAGCCTCCTTCGGACTGTGGCTGACATCGGCCCGGAGCGCATAGTCTACGTCTCCTGCAACCCATCCACCCTGGCCAGAGATATAAAGATCCTGAACAGCCTGGGCTACAGCTTCATCGAGTGCACCCCTGTGGACATGTTCCCTCACAGCAGTCATGTGGAAACTGTATGCTGCTTGTACCACCAGAAGAAGGACTTTATTTCGGTGCCGTATAAACCGAGAAATGCTGATTATTTGAAAAGATCAAGTAGGTCAGCAGTTGGAAATCGTGGAGATGACAAACTATGACAATGAGTTATAGACAAGCAACTTTAGAAGATGCAGAACTTCTGATCGACATTTACAATGCTGCATTCCATGACGATTATTTGAGATATGGAGTTTGCCCAGGATATG
>JAEEPD010000260.1 GCA_016284575.1 Bacillota bacterium
GAACTCCGGGCAGTTGAATTTTACGAAGTAATCGTTCTCCTGATGCTTGTTTTCGAAGGTCTCCAGCACCTCCGGCGCGTAATCGCTCCTGTATTCGGTCCTGCTGTTTCCAAGAAGGCTCAGGCCCTCAGCCTCTCTGTTTCTTTCATCCATGATCGTTCCCTTTATCTTTCTTTGAATTTGAAGTTATGCTTTGCTGCGGCTCATGATCCGGCTAAATGCCTGTCCTCTACCGGATCCTCCAGATCCGGCCAAGAGCCTTCACCAGGAAGAAGCCTGCGATCCCCGCTATGCCCTGGCCCACCAGCAGACTGGATGCCAGCACCCAGTAGGGAAGCCCCAGAATGCGGCAGAGCCACAGGGACACCCCAAGAGCCGGGATCAGGAACACAGGGAAGATCACGGTCCATGCGGGAGCCTTGGCCCTGCCAAGAAGCGCGCAGCAGCCCGCCGTTGCGATACCCACAAGGCCTCCGCCCACGATGTCAAAGAAGCCGAGGCCCCCCATCAGCATGTTGGACAGCAGGTTGGAAAGCCCAAGAGGCACCACCAGGAAAGGAAAAAGAAAGGCTGAAGCGTAGATCGCCGTCGCTATCCTCACCTGATACTGCCCGAAGGCGAAATTCTGCGTAAAGTACATCACGACCACGTAAATTGCGATGACCATCGCAGAAAAGATCATCTTATGGGTCCGGTTCATATTGTCGATGCTCAGGCTCATGCTCATCAGAGTCCTCCTAAAAATATTAAATAAAAATGCGTGCCAAAACCGGGCACGCGCAGACCTGGCCATCCCGCTAAGAGGAGATGACCAAAAAAAGCGCGCCCCATCCGGGGCACGCTGAACACACATGTTTTGCCCTAGTTTTGTTTAAAGACAGGATGGATCTCGAACTGTCTGCCAGAAGGCTCTTGTAATATAGCACAGGCGGGCTCCAAGGTCAAGAAAAAAGAAAGCAGATCATCCGGCCGCTGCACCAAAGGTGAAGATCCGCCATGCCGCCCGCCTACAGGAACAGAGCCGTCACATGATAGACGATGCAGGATAAAAGCAGCGCCCCGAACACGTAAAAGCCGGCGACCCTTGCAGTCCACTTTATCGAGTGGGACTCCCTGTAGGTGGTGGACAGAGCCATCACGCAGGGGATGTTGAAGGTGCAGGCGAACATGAAGGCCAGAGCCTCGGGCTTGCTGATGTTTTCGTTCATCAGCTGAGCCAGCAGCGCGGCATCGGTGGCGCCTGCGGCGCTGGTCCTGAAGGTGGCGTCAAGCAGCGAGCCGTTGCCCACGAAAACGGCATTCAGTACGCCCAGCACAGCTTCCTTAGCGAAGGCCGAGCTGAGGAAGCCCATGCACGCCCTCCAGCCCATGCCGAAGAATCTGGTGACCGGTTCAATGAATGTTCCCACCTTGTACAGCAGGCTGTCCGCAACGCTGCCGGTGCTGCTGAAGGAGAATATCCAGAACAGAAGAGACATAAGGGTGACAGTCCTGAGTGCTCTTTTGAAGATATCCCAGGCTTTCATGAGAGCTTCTTTGAGTATGTGCTTCCAGTGCGGTTTGTGATAAGGAGGAAGCTCCATTATCATTCCGCTCCTTGCGTCCTTTGGCGAAAGCTTCGCTCCGAAGACCTTGGATACGGCAAAGATCATGAACATCATGTAAAGCAGTATTCCAAGAACTACCAGAAGGGTCTGCCAGGGTTTGAAGAACATGCCGCTCACGACCGGTATGATGGTCCAGATGGAAGCGCACGGCACTGCCCAGACGACAGCCATTGTAAGCATCCTCTGCCCCCAGCTGTCCATAACTCTGGTGCTGCTGGTACCGCCGATAGTACAGCCGAATCCCATAAGCAGAGAGCATACTGCCTTGCCCTGCAGACCGATTTTGGAAAGTATATTGTCAAACTGATAAGCGGCTCTGGCGAGAAAACCTATCTCCTCCAGGAATCCGAACACGATATTGACGCCGAGAACAAATCCCGACATAGCCAGACAGAAGTACAGCGTATTCGGTATGATGATGCTGAAGATGGATACCAGCCACGGGTGTACGTTCAGACCGTTGAGCAGGTATGCTATAGGTCCGTTAAGGATCTGCGGGATCATCGCCGCCGCGCCCAT
>JAEEPD010000261.1 GCA_016284575.1 Bacillota bacterium
CGGACGCGAGGGAACGGGAACGGAAGGCTCCGGCCTTCTCCTACAACACCGGCGAGCTGCGCTGCCCGGTCTGCGACGGCACAGGCTCCGTGAGTCTGGACGTGCAGTTCCTGCCGGATGTGGACATTCCCTGTCCCGAATGCCGAGGCAGCCGCTACAGCAAGACGGCCAAAACCATAAGATACACAAACAAGAGGGGAGAGATACGGTCGCTGCCTGAGCTTATGGATATGGATATAAATACCGCTCTGGAGTTCTGCCGCGACATGGGCGCAGTGAGGCCCAGGCTGGAGATACTGCGCGATCTGGGGCTTGGGTATCTGACCCTTGGCGAAGAGACCCCAAGCCTGTCAGGCGGCGAAGCACAGCGGCTCAAGCTTGCAAGCGAGATGGGACGACAGCAGTCCGATTCCCTGTTCGTGTTCGATGAACCTACGATAGGTCTTCACCCGAGGGATGTGGAGGTGCTGCTTCAGGTGTTCAGGACCCTTATAGACCACGGTGCCACAGTGGTCGTGATAGAGCACGACCTGGATGTGATACGCAGCGCTGACTATGTTATAGACATGGGCCCGGAAGGCGGCGAAGATGGCGGGCGGATTGTTGCCAGCGGTACTCCGGAAGAGATAAAAGCCTGTAGAGACAGCATAACCGGGCGGTTTATATAGGTTTTATGCGCCTCGAGCGCTTATTGACAATAAGTATAATTATGTAGATTATATAGATTTCGATAGGGTTTAGCAGTTTATTGCCAGATCGGGCGGAGGACTCAGAAAAAATGTGTATTTTGAATTTCGGATCTCTTAATCTTGATTATGTGTATCAGGTGGATCATTTCGTTCAGCCCGGGGAGACCCTTAGCGCTGCTTCGCAGAGTGTGAACGCGGGCGGAAAAGGTCTGAATCAGTCCATCGCCCTTGCCAGAGCGCTATGTACGGCAGGGGGTTCTGCGTTCTGCAGGGATTCGGTTGCGGCAGAGGTTTCTGCGTCCTGCGGGGACTCGGCTGCTGCAGGCCGTGAAGCTTCGGCAGATGGTCCTGCGCCCTGCAAGGATTCGGTTACGGCAGAGGTTTCTGCGTCCTGTGGGGACTCAGCTGCTGCAGGCAATGAAGCTTCTGTTTGCAGTCCGGACTGTACAAATAAAAAAGGCTCCGTTCCTTTAGTTGAACCCGGCTCTTTTGTTTATCACGCAGGCTGCATCGGGGCTGGCGGGGAAAGCCTGAAATCGCTGCTGGAGGAAAACGGTGTGAACACAGATCTGCTGCTGCAGGTGCCGGAGCTTCAGGGAAATGCGGTCATTCAGGTTGAGCAGGGCGGTGAGAACTGCATACTGCTCTTCGGGGGCTCCAATCAGTGCATCACGGAGGAGCAAATCGAAAAGACCCTGAAGGGCTTCGGTCCCGGGGATGTTCTGGTGCTTCAGAACGAGATAAACCTACTGCCGCAGATAGTGGAAGTGGCTTACGAGCGGGGCATGCAGATCTTTCTGAATCCATCGCCATATAACGAAAAGGTAGAGGCTGTGGACCTGGGAAAGATAAGCTGGCTGCTGGTAAATGCAGTGGAAGCACGGCAGATATGCGAATCGCAGAATGCTGTTTGTGAAAGTGCAGATGAGGGTACCTCTGCTGTTTTCAGTGGATCATATGAAGACGCCTCTGCTCCCTCCGGTGGCGCAGATAAAGGAACCTCTGCTTCTTCTGACAGTGCCGATCTATATGCCTCTGACATTTCAGACAGGCCGAATCCTTCAGGCAAAATGGATCCCGCTGCAGTCTGGGAAATACTGCACCGCAGATATCCCAGGCTGTCGCTGCTGGTCACCCTTGGAAAGCGCGGAAGCATCGCCTTTACCGGCACTGAAAGCGTTGCGCAGGGGGCCTTCCCCGTGAAAGCGGTGGACAGCACCGGTGCGGGGGATACCTACACGGGCTACTTCATAGCGGCCTTAAGCCGCGGCCTGAGTCTGCAGAAAGCAATGCAGCAGGCTTCCATGGCATCCGCAATCAGCGTCACCAGGCCCGGTGCTGCACCCTCCATTCCGATGTACCGGGAGGTAGCCAAAGCGCTGGGAAAACTGGCTCAGTAGACCCGCATCAGGCTGGCTGCGGTTATTCAGCCCTCATGAATTTCAGAAAATCCCCTTTGACGGAGGTCAAGCATGGAAGAACAGATACTGCAGACTGATAAGGGCAAGGTCCATTACTGGTGCTCGGCGCGCTGGGACGCGGAGAGGGACACCATGTTCTTGCTGCACGGACTAACAGCCGATCACAGCATGTTTGAGGCGCAGATCCGGGCCTTTGAGGATGACTACAACATACTGACCTGGGACACGCCCGCCCATGGAAAATCAAGGCCTTTTGCGGCATTTGATTTCGGAGACACATCGGAATACATCAGGGGCATCCTGGACATATACTCTGTGGATAAAGCCATTTTCATCGGGCAGTCACTGGGCGGCTTCCTGACCCAGTCCTTCATAAAGCGTTATCCTGACCGGGTAAGCCGTTTTGTTGCCCTTGACAGCACACCCTATGGCTTCGTCTATTATTCGAGGTTTGACATCTGGATACTCAGGCAGGTGGAATGGATGGCTCATCTGTACCCCTTCAGTCTGATGAAAAAAGCCATGGCCAGGCAGGTCTCCACTACCAACCGATCCTACCAGAACATGATGCAGATGCTTGAGCCCTACAGCAAAAATGAGCTCTGCCATCTGATGGGGCTGGGCTACGCAGGCTTTCTTGATGATAACTGCGAGCTTGAGATCTCCTGTCCGGTCCTGTTAATCCTTGGAGAGAAGGACAGGACGGGCAAGGTCGCGCAGTACAACAGAGCATGGACGACTCAGACAGGATATCCCCTGAAGATAATAAAGGGTGCCGCCCATAATGTGAATGTGGACAGACCGGAGGAGGTAAACGCCTGCATCCGGGAGTTTCTGGAGTCCTTGGCAGGGCCCGAAGATGTATAAATCTAAGTGTTCAAAAGGAATAAAAGATCTAAGCATGAAAAGAAAAGCGGATAATAATCCCGGGTGGCGGGCTCCGGAAAAGTAAAGGCTGCGGGCGCTTTGGATGATGTGCCTGGGACGGCCATCAGTATCCCTGAAAGCGCCACGTTGCCCGGCTTATTGGGAAACGCTGTAATAGACAAGCTCAATCTGTCCATGTGCCAGTTCATGGATTCCGCCTATCTGGCAATGTACAGATAATTTACAGGAGGCTTTTATGGAACGTCTTGAGGCTTTTGAGAAAATGCTGGCCGATATACGGCGTCAGGCCGAGTTTGAGAGCCGGAAAATGGAGGAGCTGAAGGCTGTGGGCAAGGAAAAGACCGCAACCTACAGGCAGTATTTCGGCAACCGGCTGATGTATAAAACGATCCTGGATAAATACAGGGAGTACGGGCTTCTGGAACAGATGCAGCAAGACCGGCTCC
>JAEEPD010000031.1 GCA_016284575.1 Bacillota bacterium
ACCTTTCCCTTGGTGAGGGAATCAACAAGTCAATGGAGCTCTTCGGAGGCGCCTGGATAGGCTATGTGGACAGACTCAGGGAAAACTGGGAGTATCTTGTCCGGCCTGAGGATCTGGTGCTTATACCCGGAGACATAAGCTGGGCACTGCATCTTAAGGATGCGCTGCCCGATTTGGCGTGGATCGATGCTCTGCCCGGGAAAAAGCTGCTGCTTCGCGGCAATCACGACCTGTGGTGGACCTCCATGAAGAAGATGAGGGGGCTGTACCCCAGCATAGATTTTATTCAGAATGACGGCTGGCTGGATCCTGAGCATGGCATAGGCATATTCGGAAGCCGAGGCTGGCTCTGTCCGGGAGACAGCGAATTCAGGGCTGAGGAGGACGGAAAGATCTACAGGCGGGAGCTGATCAGGCTTCAGATGTCCCTGGACGACCTTAAGCGCAGGCAGAAGGAGGCGGGACTTCAGAATATCTTTACCATCTGCATGACCCACTATCCCCCCGCAAACCCCAAAAACGAAGAATCCGGCTTTATGGATATAATCAGAAGCGCCGGAACCGATATCGCCGTCTACGGCCATCTCCACAGCGAAAAGGCCTTCGGAAACGGCCCTCAGGGCTGTATAGACGGCACATGCTTCAGACTGGTGTCGCTGGACAGGCTCAACGCCATGCCGCTGCTGCTCTGCGACACGGAGGATCCCCAATGGAATTAAGCGAAATTATAAAGGCACACGCAAATAAATACCCCAAAATGCAGCCCTGCGACGCGGTCAAGCTGATATATCAGAATGAGTTCGGCGGCGGGCATCTTATAGCGGATCCTGCTCAGTCCCTGGAAAGGCTTAAGGAGGAGCTTGCGGTTTGCAGGCCATCTGATGAGCCTCTTCTGGAGTCCATAGGAAACGGCACTTCAAGGCTTTATCTTTCCTCTCCTGAGGCTGCTAAGCTGAGCCCCGAGCTCATAAACGATATTTTCGTTTCCTCGGCCCAGATACATCTTGGAAGCCGCAGCAGCTTCAGGACCAAGTTGGACCTGCTTAAGGATAAATTCGATTATTTCAATTTTGATTTCAGCCTGGAGGAGCTGGAGAGTTATCTTGCGGATTACGAGGCTGCGGGCTTCCCCATGGTGTCCCACAGCCCCGAATACAGGGAGGCCTACGCTCCCGCCTACAGAGTGGTGGAGGACAGGCTCTGCGAGGCCTTAAAGCCCGGGAATTCCTGGGAGGAACGGGAGATCTTCGTGGAGGGAGCTGCTCATCCCATCTGGTGCAAGCTTTACATTCCCTCGGACAGGGGAGATGCCAGACTCCCTCTGGTCATCCTTAGCCACGGCATGGATGACAGCTATGCCTCATGCGAGCCCTATGCCCTGGACCTGGTCACGAAGGGCTTCGCCTGCTGCTGCCTGGAGTTTTACGGCGGCGGGGGTACAAAGACCGGTGGCAGCACCCGCGAGATGTCCATCATGACAGAAACAGAGGAGCTTAAGACCGTGCTTAAGGCTGCTGCAGACTGGGATTTCGCGGATCCTTCGCGCATTGTACTGCTGGGGGAGAGCATGGGTGCAATAGCCAGCGCCTTTACGGCGGCAGAGCTTCCTGAGCTGACCGCAGGGCTGGTGCTTCTTTATCCTGCCTACGTAATATTCGACGATATCCACAATATGTTCAGAAGCCTGGAGGATGTGCCGGACTTCTGCAAGTACCGCTGGCTGGATGCAGGCTGGATATTCTACAGGGACATCTGGGATATCGACCCATATAAAAAGAGCTGCGCGTATACCAGACGGACCCTTATCCTTCACGGGAACGCAGACCACACCGTACCCATCTCTTATTCAGAGAAGGCTGCGGAGAGCTATCCGGACAACGATTATTTCGTGATAAATGGAGCAAAGCATGGCTTTAAGGGCAGAGCCTTCGAGCTGGCCGTCCGTTACATAACCGAATATCTCAATGCTATTCTTTTTTAAGAAATAGCGGTTTTTATGCTTGACAGCAAAAAGGTTTTGAGCTAATATATTGAAGTCGTTAAGAAAAGACGATATTCCGGAGTAGCTCAATGGCG
>JAEEPD010000004.1 GCA_016284575.1 Bacillota bacterium
CAAGTACATCCTTCCCGGCCTCGGCGATGCCGGCGACAGACTCTTCGGCACCAAGTAGGTGACATTGGGGACGGTTCTCGTTGTCACATTCAGCGGTTTTTTTCGGGCTTCTGTACTTGACAAACCTGCTCAAACCAGTAAAATAAACATACTATGAACGCTAAATTTACCCTTCCAAAAGTTTATTATGCTTACGCCTACCGCTGCTACGCAGGCAGCGGAGTTTCAAATGCATAAGGACAAGGGCAAAATAGTTCTTTCATAAGCTTGTTATGGCGGTTCTGTTTTGGCAGGACCGCCTTTTTCAAGACCTGACCCTGCGAACGCAAGGCACAGACATATAACGAGACCTTGCCCCGAAAACGCAGGGTACCGCCGCAGTCCAATCAGCGGCAAAACAGCTATTATTGATTTCATATAAAGGAGAATTCCAATGTTTAAGATCCCCGACAATGTCAGCACCCACGACAATGTCTTCGACGTCCTGAAGGAGCGCGGCTTCATCGAGCAGACCACAGACGACGAGGGCATCCGCGAGCTGCTCGGCAAAGAAAAAGTAAAATTCTACATAGGCTTCGACGCCACCGCGGACTGCCTCCACGTGGGCCACTTCATGCAGGTCATCATCATGATGTACATGCAGAAGTACGGTCACACACCCGTGGTCCTGATCGGCGGCGGCACCACCATGCTGGGGGACCCCAGCGGCCGCACCGACGCCCGTCCCATGATGACCCCGGAAGAGATCGACGCCAACTGCCGCGCCTTTAAGAGCCTCTTCGACCAGTTCCTTGAATTCGATGAGGACTGGAAGCACATCCAGGGCGAGGGCGTTCTTGGCAAAGGCGGAGAGAACAAGACTCCGGAACCCGGCAAAGCGATCTGCGTAAACAACGCCGACTGGCTGCGCGGCCTCAACTACCTGGAATTCATGAGAGACGTTGGCAAGCACTTCTCCGTCAACGACATGCTGCGCGCAGAGTGCTTCAAGCAGCGCATGGAAAAGGGCCTTTCCTTCCTCGAATTCAACTACATGCTGCTGCAGGGCTATGATTTCTACGTTCAGGCCCGCGACTACAACTGCAAGATCGAGTTCGGAGGCAACGACCAGTGGTCCAATATTCTTGCGGGCAGAGACCTGGCCAGAAGACTGCTGGGCAAGGACGACTACTACGGCATGACCTTCTCCCTGCTCACCAAGGCTGACGGCACCAAGATGGGCAAGTCCCAGAAGGGCGCTCTGTGGCTGAGAGCAGACCGCTGCAGCCCCTACGATTTCTACCAGTACTGGAGAAACGTGGACGACGCAGACGTGGAGAAGTGCCTGAGGATGCTCACCTTCCTGCCCATGGATGAAGTAAAAAGACTGGGCAGCCTGAAGGATTCCGAGATCAACCACGCCAAGGAGGTCCTGGCCTTCGAGGTGACCAAGCTGGTCCACGGCGAGGAAGAAGCAGCCAAGGCCCAGGAGGCAGCAAGGGCAGCCTTCGGCGGTCAGGGTGCCATGGATAATATCCCGACGAAGCAGGCTCAGATTCCCGAAGAGGGCATCGGCATCGTTGCTCTGATGAAGCAGGTAGGCCTGGTTCCCTCCAACAGCGAGGGCTTCCGCACCATCGAGCAGGGCGGCCTGCTGCTGAACGGCGAAAAGGTGACCGACACAAAGCTTCTGATCACAAAGGACAGCTTTGTCGACGGCGAGATCATCCTCAAGAAGGGCAAGAAGACCTTCCTGAAGGTGACACTGTAGTACCGCAATACGAATAAACGACCCCGGAGCATGATGCTCCGGGGTTTTATTATGCGGCTGCGCTGCAGTCAGAAGACCGCATACAAAACTTTTCACTTGTGCAGCCCCGGTATTCCCTTATCTTTTCTTTTACATGATTCTGTGATAAGATAATCAAAATCCGCTATTCACATAGGCTCACCGCGCCATGGAAACCAGTGCTGCAGGAGCCCGCAAATTGCAGGAGCAGACCGCTATGGACGCAAAAATCGACATCACGAACGCAATACTCGAGACCGAACGGCTCATCCTGAGGCCCTGGAGGGCATCGGACCTTGAGGATTTCTATGAATACGCATCCGTGGACGGCGTTGGCCAGATGGCAGGCTGGCTCCCCCACAAAAGCATTGAAGAATCCAGAGGCATACTGGACCGCTTCATAGCCGGCAGCCACCAGTTTGCACTGGAGCTTAAGGAAAACGGCAAGGTCATCGGATCCCTTGGAATCGAAAGCTCTGAGCGGCGCGGACTGCCCGAGCCCTATGCCAGCCAGCCCGGCAGAGAGCTGGGATACGTGCTTTCAAAGGACTACTGGGGCCTCGGCCTCATGACCGAAGCCGTAAGGCGCGCGATACGCTACTGCTTCGAGGAAGCCGGCTGTGAATTCCTTACCATCAACTATTATCAGGAGAACCTCAGATCCGCCAGAGTAGCCGAAAAATGCGGCTTCCGCCCCCTCCTTCAGGTCCCCGGCTACCCCACCCTCTACGGCACCACCACCGCCCACCTCACCATTCTGGAAAAGCAGCAGTGGGAAA